>CABULU010000026.1 GCA_902492505.1 uncultured Eubacteriales bacterium | reverse complement strand
AAAATCATAAATTACGCCGTAAGTGATTATTTCAGAATACGCAACGCTCTGCCCAGTGCCGAGGGCGCTCTGCAAATAGCTATGGCACAGACCGATTACACCGTCTGCGACTGCAACGCAACCATTTTAGGCTACGGCAACATCGGCAAATGCCTAACCGATATGCTGCTCTGTCTGGGGACCTCTGTTACTGTTGTCGCCCGAAAGGAGAGCGACCGCGCGCAAGCGGAAAACTACGGTGCGGCTGCCTGTGATTTTTCCGTGCTGCCCCGGCTCAAGTCAGATATTATCTTCAACACTGTGCCGGCTCCCGTAATAAGCCGCCAGGTACTTGATGAGCTGGCTCCCGAAACTCTGATAATAGATTTGGCATCAGAGCCCGGCGGTACTGATTTTGACTACGCTTCAAAGCTGGGTATAACTGTTGTGCATGCGCTCGGCATACCCGGCAAATTTGCGCCGCGGACTGCCGGCGAAATATTGAAAAGCACCATTCTTTCCATGCTGACGGAGGTGTAAAATGGAAGAAAAAATAAAACTCGGTTTTGCAATGTGCGGCTCGTTCTGCACTCTGAACGAAGTGGTATGTACACTTTGTTCGCTTACCGAAAAATATGATATTATGCCTATAATGTCCGGCATAACCTATGAAACCGATACACGTTTCGGAACGGCTCAAAGCTTTAAGGACCGCATAACAAAGGCGACGGGCAAAGATATAATTCATACAGTGGCGCAGGCAGAGCCTATCGGCCCCAAAAAGCTTCTTGACGTAATGGTAATCGCGCCCTGTACCGGAAATACTCTCGCAAAGCTTACAGGCGGAATAACCGACACGTCTGTTACTATGGCGGCAAAAGCACATCTCAGAAACGGCCGGCCGCTTATTATTGCGTTGTCAACCAACGACGCGCTTTCCGGAAGCGCCAAAAATATCGGTGCGCTGATGAACTATAAAAACGTATATTTTGTCCCGTTTTCGCAGGATAATCCTCATAATAAGGAACGTTCCTGCATTGCGGATATGAATTTAATTGATGACACGATAAAGAGTGCGCTGAAAGGTGTTCAGCTTCAGCCTATGATTAAGTGAAAATTCATAGCTCACTTGCTTTATAAATATAAATAATTGAGCGCCGCACGGTGTGCAGCGCTCAATTAAATTTCAGAGGGAACCAAATTGAAACACATTCTTTTACTGTTTATATCATTGACAACGACAGCAGTTTTTGCTCTTATCTTTTGCTCCGGCGCCTATGCGTTGAAAAACTACGGCAGATTTCTCAAAATTGAAGGAGGTCGGGACTGCATTGTCATGCGCTCAGGCGAGAAGAAAAGGCTGAGCGTCACAAGCGCACTTACAGGACTGCCTGTTATACACGATAAAACATTTTGCTCCGATAATCCGGCAGTGGCGGCAGTCGACCGTTCGTCCGGTATTGTACATGCAGGGATTTGCGGGCGGGCTTACATAACCGTAACCGACGGACGCGGCAGAACCGACAGCATTCTCATTGAGGTGACAGGCGGTCGCAAGGCAGGATTTATATGGCTTATACTGACATCCGTAATTATAACTGCCGCAATAATTTTTATACGAAAAATCACATATACAAACCGATGCCGCACACAAAAAAATTAGGACCGGTATTTTACCGGTCCGATTTCAAAAAGAGTTATGCCAGCTTATTGAGCTTTAATGTCAAGGCGCTCTTCTTTCTGTTGGAATTATTCTTATGAATTACATTGTTTCTCTCAGCCTTCTCAATCTTTTTAACGGCCTCGAGATAAGCGGCTTTAGCCGCGTCCTTTTCACCGGCCTGAGCAAGTGAATCAAACTTTTTAATAGAAGATTTAAGCTCTGACTTGATGATTTTATTCTGTAATGTCTTTGTGCTTGTGACCAAGCATCTCTTTTTTGCAGACTTGATATTCGGCACGCCCGGCACCTCCTTTATTTTGACTTTTTAAAATAGCAGTTATCATTCTAACATTAAATTTCCTTAAAATCAAGTGTTTTTTGAAAATAGTTGGTTTTTTACTCACTTTTTATGCCTTGGAGCATCTCTTTTGTACTCACAATTAAGCTAATTTGAATTTTTAAAATAAATTAAAAGTTTTTCTTGACATTGACACATAAACAGGGTAAAATAACTATGAGTATAACTATAATTATTAAAGGAAGCATTTTTTGTCAGACCTTATAAACGATATTTCAATCATAGAAAAAGCGGCAGCGGGCGATGAAAATGCGGTCTGTTATCTCACAGAGCAGTTTTCGCCGATTATAAACGGCATTACCCGCTCATATTTTCTTTACGGCGGCGACAGCGAAGATTTGTATCAGATAGGTCTTATTGCCTTTTATGACGCCGTTAAGAAATTTGACAGTACAAAAAACAGCGATTTTGTTAAATTTGCAAAGGTTTGTATCCACAGCAGAATAATAGACGCAATTAAAGAGGCAAATCGTAAAAAGCATTCACCTCTCAACACAGCGGTCGGCTTTGACAATGTCGACGCGGTTGGCAGCGTTGACCCCGAAAAGAGATTTCTTATACGGGAACAGTTGCTTGCCGTTTATTCGGCAATAGATGTAAAGCTTTCGGACTATGAAAAGCGTGTTTTAAATCTTTATGTTGACGGCTTATCTTACAGAGAAATAGCCGCGCGTACCGGAAGAAGCGTAAAATCGGTTGACAACGCTATTGCCCGGATACGCAGCAAACTTGTATAATGCCCGTAAAGCTAAGTGGCGGAGCGCTGGTATACAGAGGGAACGGTTCAATTCCGTTTAGGGTAAAAATATTTTTATACCACAAGAGAGGTAAACGCAAATGTACGAGGACAAAAAAATTATTTGCAAGGACTGCGGTCAGGAGTTCGTCTTCACGGCAGGTGAGCAGGAATTTTATGCAGAAAAGGGCTTTCAGAACGAGCCTCAGAGATGCAAAGCTTGCAGAGATGCGAAAAAGGCCGCTATTAAAGGTCAGCGCGTTCTTTACGATGCAGTCTGCGCAGAATGCGGCAAGGAGGCAAAGGTTCCCTTTAAGCCCACTGAAGACAGACCTGTATACTGCAGCGATTGTTACGCTAAATTAAAAGAACAGGCATAATTTATACTGTTGTAGTCCTTAACGGCGCGTGTATTTTTAACACGCGCCGTTTTTGCCGTCAGAATACAATAGGCGTATTGACATTTACTTTTCGATATGTTATGCTAATTTGCGAATAAATCGCAAATTAGCATCAGAAGGTGGAGTACATGAAAAAAATTGCGGCAATACTTATGCCGATATTTATAATTATGACTATGCTCGGCGGATGCTCTGCAAATCATGCCGACAACGGACAGCTAAGCATAATATGCACTTCGTTTGCCGCCTACGACTGGACCTGTGAAATCGCAGGTATCACACAAGCCGGCGATGCAAAAAACAGCAGCGCGCATAGCCTTAATATAATAATGCTGCCTGACAGCGGGGCGGATCTGCACAGTTATCAGGCAACGGCACAGGACATTGTAAACATTTCATCCTGTGACATGATAGTGCGCACAGGCGGAGTATCCGAAAAATGGATAGATGAAGCACTGAAAGAAAACGCAAAAACCAAAGCCGTAAATTTTCTTCAGCTGCTCGGTACAAACGCCCTGAAAACAGATCATACCGACCATGGGCACGATAATGTCTTAGGCGGCATTGAATCCGAAACGGACGAGCACGCCTGGCTCTCGCTCAAAAATGCAATAGTTTTCTGCGACGCCATCGCATCGGCTTTGATTGAGCTTGACCCGAATAACGCCGATACTTACAGGGAAAATCTTAAGCTCTATACCGAAAACCTCCGGGATATTGACGCAAGATTTGAGAGCACGGTAAAACAATCGGAAAAGAACACTCTTATATTTGCAGACCGCTTTCCTTTCCGATACCTTGTGAACGACTATAAAATAGAGTGCTTTGCCGCCTTTCCGGGCTGCTCAACCGAAACGGAGACGAGCTTTGATACAGTCATCTTTCTTGCCGGAAAAGTGGACAGCTTACAGCTGAATTATATAATGACAATAGACAACTCTCAATCCTCAATCGCGAAAACCGTGCTAAAGAACACAAAGCGTAAAAACGTGCAAATACTTACTCTTGATTCAATGCAGTCGTGCGGTAAAAAAGACTATGACTCTGGAAAACGGTACATTTCAGTCATGGAGAAGAACCTTGAAACAATAAAGACAGCGCTGAGCGGGGATAGCAAATGATTAGTCTGAAATGTGAAAATCTGTTTGTCGGATACGACGGTAAAACGGTAGCCGGACCTTTTGACTTTGAAATCGGCAGCGGCGAATACCTATGTATTGTAGGGAACAACGGTTCGGGAAAAACAACCTTTATGAAAACCCTTCTCGGACTCCTGCCTCCTGTTTCGGGAAAAATTGTTTTCGGTAACGGTCGGGTGCATTCCGGCGTCGGATATCTTCCGCAGCAAACGTCCGTTCAGCGCGATTTCCCCGCAACAGCTAAAGAAATCGTTTTGTCAGGCTGTGCGGGTAAAATGTTTTTGAGCAAGGCAGACAAACGCAAAGCGGAATTTAACATGAACCGCACCGGAGTGTTATCCCTTCAAAACAAATGCTACCGGGAATTATCGGGAGGGCAGCAGCAGCGCGTACTGCTCGCGCGCGCGCTGTGCGCCGCAAATGATATAATTCTATTGGACGAACCTGTTTCCGGGCTCGACCCGACAGCTGCAAAAGAAATGTACAAAATAATAAAAGAGCTTAACCGCGGCGGCATGACTGTTATTATGATTTCTCATGACATGCAATCCGTCTCTGAAAATGCGAGCAGCATCCTGCATGTCGGCGACACTGTTTTTTTCGGCAGCAGAGATGAATACTATCGGTCGTTTTCTGAAAACGGAGGATTTTGATATGCTTGATAAGTTATTATACTATTTTCAATTTCCGTTTGTGACATATGCGCTGATAGCAGGTGCTTTAACTGCGCTTTGCTCTTCGATTTTCGGAGTGACTCTTGTACTGCGCCGATTTTCGTTTATCGGTGACGGGCTTTCGCACGTTGCGTTCTTTGGTTTGGCGATAGCCGGAGTTTTGAGTGTTTCCAACAGTATGCTTGTCGTCATGCCGGTAACGATTATATGTGCCGTCGCAGTACTTTGTACAGGCAAAAGATCAAAAATCAGAGGTGACGCGTCAATCGCGATGCTGTCTGTCGGCGCTCTTGCACTGGGGTATCTTGTAATGAATATTTTTTCCGTCTCATCAAATTTATCCGGAGACGTATGCAGTACCCTTTTCGGCTCTGCTTCTATTCTAACGCTCACATCCGCCGAGGTTTGGCTGTGTGTAATTCTTTCTGCGGCTGTGATACTGCTGTTTGTGCTTTTTTACAATAAAATTTTTTCAGTCACATTTGACAGTGATTTTGCGGAATCGGCAGGCGTGCGTACCCGAGTTTTCAACTTGTTTTTAGCTGTGATAATTGCTGTAATTATAGTGCTGGCGATGAATCTTGTCGGCTCGCTTTTAATCTCCGCACTGATTATATTCCCTGCGCTGTCAGCAATGCGGCTTTTTAAAAGCTACCGCGCAGTAATTATTTTTTCCGCTGTTTTTTCCGTACTGTGCGCTGTTACCGGCATTTTAACCGCAGTACTCACCGGCACACCTGTGGGTTCAACAGTGGTTGCAGTCGATATTGCGGGATTTTTGCTATGCTGCTGCTGCGGCTTTATATTAAAACGCGCTTGACCGGCGCCTTTTTATATCGGCCGATATTTCCCCGTAAATTGAAAAGCAAATACAAAAAAGCCTTTCTTCGTACAAGCTACATTTAAAGCAAGTGCCAAAGAAAGGCTTTTTAATTTTAAAATGTTTTTACAATGAAAGCAAAACCGCCTAAATCAGTTTGCAAAATTCTCATGAAATCTCTGTATGATTGCAGCAACCTGTGAACGCGTTGCACTGTCACGCGGCGCAAATATCTTACTGCCGTTTTCATCCATACCGTCGATAATGCCCGCTCTCTGACAGATTACCACCGCTTCCTTAGCGTAATTCTGTATACGATCTGCGTCTGCAAAATCCATTTCATCAACTTTTGCATCAAGTGTAATATCCGCATAATCTGCATATCTTACAACCATAACACAAATCTGCTGACGCTGAATCTCTGTCATAGGCTCAAACTTGGTCGGCTCCATACCGTCTACGATGCCGTTTTCCGACGCCCACTTAACAGCAGGTGTGTACCATCTGTTCGCCGGCACGTCATCAAAAACAGTCTCTGCCTCACGGTTTGAGGTATCAACTCCGCTCAGGTTGGCAAGTATCTGTACAAACTGAGCGCGGTTCAGCTTGCCGTTCGGTTCAAACGTCGTCTCTGACATTCCGTTCATCAGCCTGTATGTTGCAACATAGTCAATGTAATCCTTGTACCATCTGCCCTCTTGCACATCAGTAAACTTCTTTGAACTGTCTACCCACTCAATTCTGGTACCCTCTGCGGTAACGGTTTCTTCCTTACCGCAGTATTCACACTTTCGGGTCTTTGTTCCGTCTGCTTGCTCAGTGGCGTCGTTATTGTAAATAAATTCTCCCCATTTATGTCCGGTTGCCGTACCTTCCTTAATCTCAGTATAAGAGTCTCCGCAAAGCGCACATGAATACACTATGCTTTCATTCTTTTCACACTCTGCGGGAATTACTGACGCTATATAAGCATGCTCATGTTTATCCTCAATTATAACATGCGGACAATTGTCACCCTCACTTAATGCCCACACGCTGTCAAAGTCAAAGCCGTTAAAAGACTGAGCAATTTTCATTTGCTCTGCCGACAGCGAAACCGCGTCAGCCACGCTGCCCTCAGCCCCGATAACAGGTGAATACTGCGCATCGCTTTGAGCAAAATAGCTGTTTCTAACCTTGCCCCTGAGCTTGCCGGAAGGATTTAACGCGCCGAAAACAGGACCGCAGACCTTAGCTGAAACCTTATCGTTTATATTTAAAGTATTATATACAAGCCCGTTTACAACTCCGACTATTCCGCCGGAGTACGCTGAAACATCGCTGTCCTGCGCCGACGCCGTAACAGCACCGCTGTTTTTACAGTCAAAGACAACAGACGTACAGGCGTTTTCGTCCACTGTATCCGATACAGCCGCCGTATTTGCGGTATAGCCCGCAATTCCGCCCGCAGCCGCGCGGGACTGCTCCTTGTCAAAAGTCTCGCTTTGCCCTTTAACAACCGCTGCAACAGTACCGTTATTTTCACTGTTTGTTACAGACGTAACCTTTTCCGCGCCTAAAAACGCAGCGATTCCTCCCGCGTATGCCTGAAACGTACTTTCGGCATTTAGGTTCCCATTGTTTACGCAAAATTCAATATCAGATTCATAGGCGCCAATGCCGCCTGCATACACGATGTCAGCATTCTCTGCGTTCACATTTACCGCACCGTTATTTACACAGTAGGAAATATCTCCGTACGCACCGGCAATTCCGCCCGCATAAATGCTTTTTCCGCCCGTTATGATTACAGAGCCGTCTGCGGTACAGCTCTCAAACGTCATGCCGTCACATAAGCCCGAAGCGCCGCCGGCATAAACCCTGCCCGACGCATTTACGGTAATATTAACTGCAAAAAAGCAATTTTGCACCTTGCCGCTGCCCTTTGCGGCAACAGCGCCTGCATATACTCTCTGCACGGCGTCATTATTTATAATTTCAATATCACCGCTGATTTTTAAATTCTTTACAGTACCCGTTAAAACTCCGATAAGCCCGGCTTCGGAGTCAGATTCTATATTTAAGCCCGATATTTCATATCCGCACCCGTTTAAAGTACCGCCAAAGCTCTCAAGCAGCGGCCCGTCTGTCTGTACACCTGAAAGGTCAATGTCTGAGATAAGCTTATACTCTCCGTCTGCCGCACCCGAAACTGAAAGCAGCTGTTCCTTTGTTCCGATTTCCGTAATATCCGCGGCAAGCACAATCACAGACAGTGCAGAAGTTAAAAACATCAAAGCGGACAGAACAAAACAAAGTATCCTTTTAATTTTGGACATAGTTATCCCTCCTCTAAGAGATCTGTCAATCAATAAAATTATACCGAATATTCAATTTTGTTCCTTTATGAATTATAATATGATTATACATAAAAGTCAATAATTATAATTCTACGTATATTAAACAGAGCTTACATATGCGTCAAAAAATCCACTGCCATTGCGTAGCCCTTAAAGCCGTGACCCATTATCGTGCTTTTGCATACAGCGGTAAGATAGGAATGACGGCGAAAAGACTCCCGCTTTTGTATATCGGAAATATGAACCTCCACGGTAGGCACTCCGGCGGCGCTCACAGCGTCTGCAATAGCAACGCTTGTGTGAGTATATCCTCCGGCATTGAGTATAATCCCGTCAAAAACACCGCGCGCCTTTTGAATTTCATCAATGATGCTCCCCTCATGATTTGACTGATAAAATTCCGGCAACGCCTTGTCCTCGCAATAATCCGATATATATTTTACTAAATCCTCATAGGATTCCCGACCGTAAATTTCCGGCTCCCGTAAACCGAGCATATTAAGATTAGGCCCGTTTATGATAAGTATTCTTTTCATTTTTACGCTCCTTTAAATATATCTGAAATTAAGGTTTTCACAGTCATTGTGAAGTCCCACCGCCTCGCAGCAGCTGCCGAAAAAAAGCGGAAGATATTTTTTAAAATCATTGTCCGACGGCGTGCTTTCAAGCTCCTCTCTCGACATCCACCGCAATCTGCCCTCGCCGCACCTGCTCTTAAGACTTCCCGAAAAATCGTCGGTTTTATAGCACATAACAATATACCGGGCTCCGGTATCTGCATGTATCCAGTGAATAATGCCGCAGCTTTCAAGCCTGCGCACAGTCAGCCCTGTTTCCTCATATACCTCTCTCACGGCGGAATCATAAAAAGATTCTCCGCGCTCAACATGCCCGCCGGGAAAGGCCAGCCCGCACCATGAGCGCACCCGCTCGATAACGGCAATCAGCCCCGTTTTAGGATCTGTCACCATAACCATATTTGTAAATTCGACGCTTGAGCCATCACTCATTTTATTATACAGTCCTTATTGCTTAGAATCCGCACGGCACGCGGCAGCACGCCTATGTCCGCACGGTCTGTCTCCACTATCTCTCCGTCACAGCAAACGGCGTTAATGCCGCTGATAACCACTCGCCGGCATTTCTTATAAAATATGATATCCTCAAATTTTTCAAGCGGACGACCGGCTTTTATATCAATGTGTTGTCCCTTCTTATATTTCCCCACAAGCGAGATAAATTTTAACCGCGACACCTTTTTCACAATCATAAGGTCAATCAGTCCGTCGGTGATACTCGCTGCAGGTGACGCCATAAACCCTCCTCCGTAATAGTTACCGTTACCGGCAACAGCCAGAAGACACTCGCCGTCAAAAGCTCCGTCCTTTCCATGCTCATCCGTATATTCAACCCGAATACGCATACCGAAACGGCCCATCAATGCCGCCGCAACACCGAGAATATAAGCCATGCTGCCCGAAATCAGCGGTTTTTGCTTAAAGCGTGAAGCATACAGCACAACATTCAAGTCAAAACCCGTATTAACGGTATTGACCGATACGCCGTCATCAACTGTCAACACGTCCGCTTCTATACACTTTCGCCCCGCCTTACGGACAGTGCGCACAAAATCATTGCCGGTACCTGTCGGTACAAGAGAGATGTACGCCCTGTCCGAGCCACTGTCTATAATTCCGCAAACCACCTCGTTTATGGTTCCGTCGCCGCCGTATACTATAAAATTAATATCCTCACAGGTGTTCTCAAGCGTTTCTGCAACAAACCTGCGCGCGTCTCCGATGCCGGCCGTAACGTATGCCCTGTCCAAATTTCTATACTTCATCGCACCGCCCTGACCGGCTGCGGGATTTAATATATGTACTGTTTTCATAAAACTCTCCGTATTATATTTACAGCATGATTATACCACAAATAACACCACATGAACAGCATTTTGTAAAAAACACCGCAATACAAACAGCCGATGCGCATTTTTGCGACTTTTAAGCCACAAAAATAGATTGTGCAAAGTAAAATAAGACTATATAATATAAAAAACAATATTAAAGGCGGCGGCAGAATCTTCCTGCCGTATTTGAAAGGAGCCAATATGAAAAATTTCAGAGCACCCGCTACCCCGCTTATAACGGTAGATCCTTATTTCAACATTTGGTCATTTACAGACACGCTTTACGGCGACACCCCGCGCCACTGGACAGGTCAGCGCCATTTTCTTACCGGCATTGTAACAATCGACGATATGCCGCTTAAGTTTATGGGTATGCTCAACCCCGACAATACGCGCTACCGCACCGAGCCGGACGTTATAGAACAGATAAGCTGTGAAATACGTCCGATGACTACAAAATATGTATTTGAAAACGACAAGGTCACACTTAAGGTGGATTTTATGACGCCTCTTATCCCTACCGACCTTTATCTGATGTCAAGACCTATTTCCTACATATCCTATAATATAGAATCCAAAGACGGCAAAGTGCATGATATAAAAATGTACATGGACGTGAGCTGCGAGCTGTGCGTAAACACCCCCGACAAGGCTGTAACATTAGGGAAAACGGATTATTCACTGACAGCATCCTCCGGAACCGAAAACATGCTTTCGCACTCAGGCGACGACCACCGCATCGAGTGGGGCACGCTGCACCTGATAGCGCCGGGATTTGAAACATACTTTATAAACGCGGCAAACAAGGAAATAAAATTCCGCAGCTTTATCGGAAACGGCAAAAAGTACACAAAGGTTGAATGCGGCAAAACCGTAAAACCGCAGGATGGCTGGACGGCGCTTGCCTGCCAAAAGGACTACGGCAGCACACATAAAGCGCAAGACTTTATCTGTATAGGCTATGACGATGTCAAATCAATTCAGTATTTCGGCGAAAATATAGAAGCCTACTGGCGGCGCGACGGTGCGCAGTTTGAAGACATCGCGAACATGGCTGTCAAAGACTTTCCCGATATATGCGCACGCGTCTGTGAATTTGAAAACGAGCTTATGGAAAAGGCGCGCAAAATCAGCGATAAATACGAGCAGATAGTATCGCTGGCATTCCGTCAGGCAATCGCCGCGCATAAGCTTTGCTGGCATAACGGAGAAGTACAGTTTTTATCAAAGGAAAACTATTCAAACGGATGTATCGGAACGGTTGACGTCACCTACCCGTCAATCCCTCTGTTTCTGATTTACAATCCCGAGCTTGTCGAGGGAATGCTCAACCCTATTTTCAAAATGTGCAGTCTCGGAATGTGGAAATACGAGTTTGCACCGCATGATGTCGGACAGTATCCGCTTGCAAACATGCAGGTTTACGGTATCGGCGACAAATACACAAAACGCTTTCTTGAGCGCCGTCTTTACGAAAAGGGCATGACGCTTGAGCAGCAGGAAGAATCGTACCAGATGCCGATTGAGGAATGCGGTAACATGCTGCTGTGCGTCGCCGCAGTATGCGCTGCTAAAAAGGATACGTCCTATGCCAAAGCGCACCTTGACATACTCAACCAATGGGCGGACTACCTTGTAAAATGCGGCTTTGACCCCGCAAATCAGCTGTGTACCGACGATTTTGCAGGTCATCTTGCTCATAACTGCAATCTGTCTGTAAAGGCGATAGAGGCGCTGGCGGCATGGTCAAAGATTTTAGACCGGCTGGGCGAGAATGCAAAATCCGCATTTTACCGCGTTAAGGCAGAGGAGTTTGCAAAGTGCTGGGAGCAGAATGCAGACGCCGGCGACCATTACAAGCTTGCATTTGACCAAAACAGCGAGAGCTGGTCGCTCAAATACAATATGGTCTGGGATAAGCTTTTGGACCTTAACGTATTCAACAGCAAAATCGCCGAAAAAGAGGTTGACTATTACATGACAAAAGTGAACCGCTTCGGTGTGCCGCTGGACGTTCGCTCCGACTACACAAAAAGCGACTGGCAGATGTGGACGACGGTGCTTACGAACAATAAGAAATATCGCGACGCTGTGATTGAGGCAATGTACGATATGCTTGAAAACACACGTGACCGCGTGCCCTTCACCGATTGGTATTTTACGTCAACCCCGTATATGCGCGGTTTCCAAAACCGCACCGTTCAGGGCGGACTGTTTATCAATCTGCTTAATCTGAAATAAACAGGCTCTAAAAAATAATATACAAAATCCCGCACAGTGTTGTGCGGGATTTTTTTGCGCTTACCATTTGTCCCTGCTTAATATTTTTTTACACTTTGCAATATAATAGAGATAGACGCAAAAAATTCTGTCAACAATAGAATATATAAAACACCAAAGCCGTAAGTTCGGCGGAAACGGAGCGTTTATGGATAAATTTTCAAAGAAAGCGGGCAACGCCCTGCAAAACGCACAAAACATCGCGTGCGCACTGGGGCATACCTATATCGGTTCTGAACACCTGTTGCTGGGAATACTGAAGGAAAGCGAAAGCGTGGGCAGCAGAATTCTGCTGTCACGCGGAATAACATATGATAAAGTACGTTCAAGACTGTGCGAGCTTGTAGGCACCGGCAGCAAAACGCTGCTCAGCGCCGCAGACATGACCTCGCGCACACGCCGTATTATTGAGCAGTCAATGGTATACGCCAAAAAGTTCGGTTTTACATCGGTCGGCACCGAACACATACTGCTTGCGATTGCGGCGGAAAACGAGTGCGTCGGCATGCAGATTCTTTCAAAGCTCGGACAGGATTCTAAAACACTGTCTTCCACTATCCGTGAAAAGCTCGGTCTTTACGAGCTGATAACGCCGCAAACTCCGGCAAAGCCCTCCAAAAGCTTAAAGGTTCTGCCCAAATTTGCAACAAATCTTGTAGACGAGGCGCGCCAGGGAAAAATTCTGCCCGCCGTCGGACGAGACAGTGAGCTTGAACGGGTTATGAGTATTCTGTCACGCCACAGTAAAAACAACCCGTGCCTTATAGGCGAGCCTGGCGTCGGCAAAACATGTATTGCGGAGGGACTGGCGCTTCGTATAAGCCGCGGCGAAGTTCCGCCGCCGCTTTCGGGACAGCAAATATATATGCTGGATCTTACCTCCATGATTGCGGGCTCGAAATACCGCGGCGAATTTGAAGAACGGCTGCGCGCCGTCCTTGACGAGGCGGAGAAAAATCCGGATATTATACTGTTTGTAGACGAAATGCACATTATTATCGGCGCAGGCGCGGCAGAGGGAGCAATAGACGCATGCAATATTCTAAAGCCGGCGCTGGCGCGCGGAAAAATAAAAATGATAGGCGCCACCACGATAGAGGAATATCACAAGCATATTGAAAAAGACCGCGCGCTTGAACGCAGGTTTGCGCCTGTCATGATAGACGAGCCAAACGAACAGATGACCCTTGACATTCTTCACAGCCTTCGAGCAAGGCTGGAGGCACATCACAGCGTTAAAATTGAGGAATCCGCCATGAGCGCCGCGGTATCTTTATCGGTACGATATATCGGAGACAGATTTCTGCCGGACAAAGCAATTGACCTTGTAGACGAGGCGGCGTCCGTCAAGCATATAAGCTCGCTAACGCCGGCCCATCCGTCATCTTCATGTATTATAGAACAAAAGAGGGAAAAGTTGGAAGAACTTATAAAAAAAGGCAAATACGAGGAAGCTGCCCGCCTTCGCGACGAAATAAACACGCTTAAAGCACAGTCTTCAAAGGACGACGGAGCTTTGCCCTGCGTAACGGAAGAAGACATCTGCTCCGCCGTATCACGCTGGACCGGCGTTCCCGCCGGAACTCTCGACGCCGACGGCGCCGACAGACTCAGGGAAATGGAAGCGCGCATAAACAGGCGGATCATCGGACAGCCCGCAGCCGTAAAATGCGTTTGTGACACTCTGATACGTGCGGGGGCCGGACTTTGCGACCCGGCGCGCCCGCTGGCCTCCTTTCTGTTCTGCGGCACCACGGGAGTCGGCAAAACAGAGCTGTGCAGAGTGCTGTCAGACGAGCTGTTCGGCACGACAAAGGCGCTTATCAAGTTAGATATGGCGGAATTTATGGAACCGCACAGCATCGCAAAGCTGATTGGCTCCCCGCCGGGCTATGTCGGGCATGACGAAGGCGGAGCACTGTGCGAAAAGATACGCTCGCGACCGTACAGCATCGTGCTGTTTGACGAAATCGAAAAAGCTCATCCCGAGGTGCTGAATATACTTTTGGGAATTTTAGACGACGGAGTGTTAACCGATTCACACGGACGCGTTGCAAGCTTTAAAAACACAATAGTAATACTGACAACCAACATCGGAACCATGAAAGCGGGAAGCATTCCGCTTGGCTTTTCGGGCGACGGCGCGGGAGAGCAGATACGCAAAACAGTGCTGACAGCTCTGAAAAAAACTCTGCGCCCCGAGCTTTTAAACAGAATTGACGAAACTCCGGTATTCGAGATGCTAAAGGACGAGGACATCAGAATAATCGCCGACGGAATGCTGAATGAGCTGAAAACGCGCCTGTCCCGCAGGGGAATAGAAATTGAGTTTGACAAAACAATAACCGACATGATTTGCCGGCTTAACGGCGCCTCGCAGTTCGGCGCGCGAAACATCAGGCGGCTTATAACAAGACATGTCTCCAACCCGATTGCCGGAATGATAATTTCAGGCGCATTAAAACCCGGATGCCGCCGTGCGCTTTCACAAGTCGAGCTAAGTGAAAACGGACTTGTAAAATCCGACCGCGTAGTATATAATTTAACGTAACATACGCGGACTGCCGTTTGCCGTAAAAATAAGACTCATTACAAAACAAAAACAATTAGGAGCCGGCAAAAATCTTACGGCGCTGCAAAAGGAAAACTCATGAAAAATTATAATATTGCCGTCATAGGCGGAGGATTTATGGGACAGACACACAGCTTCAGCGCACAAAGCATCCCGTTTTTCTACAACTGCGGATTTCGTGCGGTTTTGCACACGCTCTGCGGCAGAAATCCGCAAAAAACCGAAAAGCAGGCACGCCGTTATGGTTTTTTAAATGCAGTCTGCGACTTTGACAGCGTAATATCCAATCCCGAAATAGACATCGTCGATATTTGCACGCCCAATCCTCTTCACTATCCTCAGGCAAAGGCGGCAATCCTTGCCGGCAAGCATGTTTACTGCGACAAGCCGCTTTGCGTTACGGCGTCGCAGGCGGATGAGCTTGCAGAGCTTTCCGAAAAACACAGCGTCTGCTGTCAGGTGACCTTTCAGCATCGGTTCTGGCCGGGGCTTATGCATGCAAAGGAGATACTCGACGCGGGCGGCATCGGCAATATAACAAACTTCCGCGCAGTATTCCTGCACGCCTCCCTTGTGGATAAAAACAGACCCTACGCATGGCGCAACGCGCCCGTAAGCGAGGGCGGAGGAGTATTAAACGATTTAGGCTCGCACATTCTTGACCTTATTATGTATCTCTGCGGAGACGCGGAAGATATAAAAGCCATGCTCAAAACCCTCTATCCCATTCGCCGCGACGAAAACGGTGAAATGCTTGATGTTCTGTCAGACGATGCGGCATACATGCTGCTGAAGCTGAAAAACGGCGCCTGCGGCACCGCCGAGGTTTCCAAAATAGCAACGGGGCTGAGTGATGTCTTAAAAATCGAAATACACGGCACAGACGGCGCGCTGTTTTTTGATTTTGACAAGCCGGGACAGCTGAAATATTCCGTGGGCAATAGTAATGAAATAAGGATAATTGACTGCCAGCCGAAATATCCGGGCAGTGATTTTCTCAACAGCGCACAAAAACCGGGCTGGGCGAGGGCACACATTCACAGTTACTATACATTCCTAAGCAGCGTCTTTAACAAAACCGCTCCGTCGCCGTCCTTTGCCGACGCGGCAAAGGTACAGCATTTAATAGAGACTGCGAGAAAGAACGCCGAGTGTTAAACGCACAAAATGTTGTATGTTTTATGCAAAACGTTTTGAAACTCCGTTTTTTATTGATTTTATAAAAATAACAGTCTAATATTAGTATACAAAAACCGTAAACTGCGGGAGGTGTGTTAATTGAAGGATTTTTTCAGAGAAAACAAGCCGCTGCATTTTGTATTCCCCATTGACGGAGACTGCCTCAATGCATATGACGGAATAGTGACAAAAGACGGACTTGAAATTATAGCAAAGGTCAGCGCTATGCCCGGAAAAAGTATTAAAATAAACGGCTGCACAGCCGAATTTGACGGACAAAACTATGTCTTGTCCGTCACGCTTAACAGGTCGCGCGACGGACTTGAAAAAACAGTTCTTACCGCATCGGACGGCGAGGGTGAAAGCGACAGTATAACCGTATACGACGTTATAAAAACACAGGGCGGTTACAGGATTTCATCAGACGATAATATACTGTTTCTTCGTGACATAAACGATAATCGTGATACATACAAATCCATATTCGAAAATCCGTATCTCTCAGTATATAAGCGCGCACACGACCTGTACGGCGCAAAAGTACACCTCAACCTGTTTTACGAAACAGACGATATGCATACCTTTAACGAAAAGGGACAGTATTTCAACTTATCCATGATGACGGATAAATTTAAGTCCGAGTTTGAAAGCAATTCCGACTGGCTGCGCCTGTCCTTTCATGCACGCAGCGAGTTCCCCGACTGTCCGTATAAACACACATCCGCACAGAGAATTAAAGAGGACGCACAGCTCATAAACCGCCAAATAATCCGATTTGCCGGCAAAAAAACGCTTGCACGCGTCACTACCGTACATTTCGGCACAGCAACGCGAGAGGGTACCATCGCGCTGCGCGCTTTGGGCTACGCTTCGCTTGCGGGATATTTTGAGCACACAGCGGGCGGACATCCGCTTGTCGCTTACTATTATCCCGACAGACTTATAGACCATGTAGGTGCGCGCGATTTTTGGGTGAACACCGAAGACGATATAATTCATGCACGGATTGACCTTGTATTGAACACTATAAAATATGCTAATCTGCTGCCGGAGCTTGAAAAAATACGCGCCTGTCCGCACCGCGCCGGTTTTTTGGAGCTGATGATACACGAGCAGTATTTTTATCAGGAATACAGTAATTATATTCCCGAATTTGAATCAATGGTTATCGAATCTGCAAAATGGGCTGTACAGAACGGATACAACGGTATGTTTTTCAGCGACCAGCTCCTGTAATCGATTGACAAATTCGAAAAAAAGCTGTATAATAGCGGTGCGCGTCACAAGATACGTTATACCGCACAAGCGGTTTCAGCCAAAGCTTTATTAAAAATATTCAAGTGTCACAGGGCACAGCGGCAATCAAGTTGCGGCTGTGCCTTTTATTTATCAAAACGCCGTGACACGATTTCAAAGGAGATATACAATTATGCAAAAAACCGCGGATATTGAAAAATCCTCTTTACAGAGAACAGGTCTTATGAAAATGCTGTATTCGGCTCTGTTTTTAGCGCTGGCACTTGTGCTGCCGTTTCTGACTGGCCAGATACAGACTATCGGCAACATGCTTTGCCCCATGCACATTCCCGTGCTGCTGTGCGCGTTTCTGTGTGGTCCGCAGTGGGCGGCGGCAGTCGGCTTTGTTGCCCCGCTGCTGAGATTTGCACTTTTTACGATGCCGCCCATGCCAAACGGCATCGCAATGGCGTTCGAGCTTATGACATACGGTCTTGTATGCGGATTGCTCTATAAACTGCTGCCCAAAAAAATCGGATTTACATATCTGTCGCTGATCACTGCAATGATTGCGGGCAGATTGATTTGGGGAGTTGGTATGCTCGTAATTGCCGGTATAACCTCAAAAGCGTTTTCGCTGTCCGCATTTTGGGCGGGTGCCGTGACGGGCGCCATCCCGGGAATTATCCTGCAGCTTGTGCTGATACCTCCGCTTGTTTTGCTGTTAGAGCGCTACAACATAACAAAAAAAGAGTAAAAATAAAAATACGGTACGTAAATCGTGCCGTATTTTTACTTTATCAAAGCCGCCGTCCGCCGCCGGTAAAGGATTTTATGTTCATATGATTCGGTCGGATATCGGAAATGTCCGTCGGCGGAAACGGCATCTCTCCGTCTGCCTTGCCCTCAAGTGCCACCTCATACAAAAACGGACCGCTGTAATCCGCCGTTTCCAAAAGCTCCACAAGCCTGAGCCAGTCGATATGACCACAGCCGGGCAGTGCGTGCCGCTCGTTGACAAAGTCATAATCGGATATATGCAAAGTTACAAGCTTATCCGCAAACCGCTCCAAAAACTTTTCATGACTGTCAATAAGCAGATGGTTTACATCAAAGCAAAAGCGCAGACGGTCGTCACTTCTCAGTATTTGCTCCGTCTCTTTGCTGTCACGGCAAAGACAGGTGCGCGGCAGATTTTCCACAGCAAGTGTAAGTCCCAGTTTCTGGGCATGGTCAGCCAGCACTTTAAGTGATGCTATGGAATTTTCCATATACTCGCTGCGCTCGTGCTCCTCAATCGGTTCGGAGCTGGGATGAACAACAATCACCTTAGCGCCGACATACGCCGCCCTTTGCATATAATTCAAATGCAGCTTAACGCTGTCCTCGCGTTTTTTACTGTCCGGCAGGGATATGTTTATGTCACGCGAAAACGGCAGATGCAGCGACCAGATTTTCACACCAGTGCGCTTGCTCTCACTTTTTATTCCCTCCCAGTCCAGCGTGGGATAATCCTCGCGCCGGGGGGATATTTCAATGAGCTCTATGCCGAATCTTTTGTAACTGTCAAACGCCCCGCCGTCAAATTTTTTACAGGAAAGCGCCGTTTTCCATTCAGTAAAGTCTGTCATAACACGTCCCCCCTAATTCTGTTTTACTGATTATATCAGATAAAACCGCAACGTGCAATAAAAAAGCATATTTAGTACATGTTAAAATAACCAAATTTTTCCCGTTGTCTGCATCAAATTGCACAAACTTTAGCTAAAACACAAAAAATGATTGATTTATTATATACAAAGATATAGTATATTTATGATATTTAATTTTGTTCCTGAAAATTAAAAACGATAGGAGAGATGAATTCATGAAGCGATTTATCTCGGTGGTTTTGAGCGCCTGCATTATGCTGTCGCTCATCGGTACGGGCGGATTTTCATTCGCCGTCCCCGCCGAAAATCCCTTGCACGGCACTGAGTACGCCGCTATGTTTGACAGCGCGTCGGACATATACGAGAGTACCTTTGTCGTAAACCCGCAGTGGCAGACCGATTCGGCTGTCAAGGGCGAAACGGATATGCAGTTTGAATTTTCCGGAGTAACAGTTACCGAAAAGTATAACCCGGCGCGCCATTTTGCAAGCTACGGCGCAGCGGCGGCGGCATTTGAAAGCCGGTATACGCAGGACGGCTCGCTTTCAAAGGAAATTGCATCTGCCGTGCCAAGCTTTATACTTGCCGCAGGAACATACAGCGGCAATATAACGGTAAGATACAGCGCAAACATCTACGGCGCAAAGGCGGGAATAAACCCAAACGACCCCGACTTTGACACAAAAACGGCGCTGCCGACAGATCCGTGGAACAAAAACTCCGAAAGAAGCGGAAATGACGGCGAAACCGTCATTTCGGGCACCGTACTGCGCTCCAACAAAAACGGCGACTCGGAGTCCGATCTTAAATATGAGCAGCCGCTAAAGGACGCGGGAATAACCGGCTATACTCTCAATATAGACGGAGTGAAATTTACCGGTGAAACCGCCGTTTTGTCAAACGACCTGGCATACAATGTCGGTCTTGCCAGAACAAATGCCGTAAATGTTTACAACGCGATTTTTGACGGAGTAAACTACGGTCTGAGCGCAAACGGCGATACCAGCCGTAACTTTAACGACTATACACTGTGCAATATTCGTGTTACGGGACTCAAAGGCGACGGCAGCGGTGCGCTCATACGCAAGTATCCGCGCACCGTCAGCATCGAAGGCATGAACTTTGAACAAAATGCCGGCGGTCTCTATTTAGGCGGAACAGCTTCAAACACAAACGACATGTGGTGGACCAACTGCGGAGGTGCGCGCGGAGTTTCCTTTACCGTAAAAGGCTCACGTTTTGCCGACAACAGCGTGTACACTCTCGGAAACTTCACCGACAACTGTTATCTTCCGTCGCTCGGCATAAGCTTTGATTCAAATATTTTTAAAGACACGACTTCGGGAAAATGGGGAATTTTCAGAATAGACACCTTTTCCGGCTCGGGATACCCGACAGTAAAGCTCAAATTCACAAACAACACCTTCTACGGAAGTGCTGATTTGGCTTACAACACCATTTTGAACGGTAATCCGAAATACCAGAAAGCGGCGTTTGACATCGAGTTTAATTACAACAGGATAATCGGCTTTAAGTCAATGTTTTTAAATCTCACAAACGACATGGACACATGGCTGTCCGGATGTAACTGGGACTATAACAACAACTATATTGCAGATACGTTTGTTTCGGCTGAAGACGAGCTGGGCAAGCAGCCGCAGTATCTGACAAATACGGCAACCGTAAACCCCGTAAATCTTAATTCGCTCGAATATTTCTTTGATTACAGAATGACGGTAGGCAACGCGAGCCTTAAAATAACCGGCGCGAATTTTGAAGACAAGGTTGACTTTTTCTCGATAAACAACAAAAACCTGTCCGTCACCGCGATGATAGACAAGGACGTTGTCATTGAAAACCCGCAGTTTACCGCCAGCAGCAACTCTGCCGTCATTGGCTTTTTTGAGGACGCGGAAAAGCAGATTCCCGTAACATCAATAAGCTACGACGACCTTGGCGAAGCGGGCAAAAAAGTATACTATCTGACAGTTACATATAAAAACATATCCATTGACTATCTTGTCACATTTACTGCAAAGGGCGACACGCTTAATTTTGCAAACAGATTTGAAGACCCTGCGGGCATTATTGACAAAACCGCGGCACTTCTTATGAAAGAAGACGGCATTGCAAGCGGCACGGAGATTACGGAAATGTGGCAGAATCAGCTCTGGTCGTTTACGGTGGGCGTCAACGCATTTGCAAGCGTTGAAGAGGCGCGCGCGGCGGGCATCACACAGATGATTCTTCCCGCCGGCGAATACGAATCTGTAAGGCTCAACGGCTCAATCGAGCTGTACGGAGAGGGCTACGCCTCAAATCCCAACAGCATCCCTAAGGAGAGAACCGAGGAATGGACGCTCTCTGAAGGATGGAGAATGACAGAGCAAACCCAGGTGGTAAACGTAACGGTTGAGCAGTCCGCCACACCCAAGGACGAGGGCGGAACTCAGATTGTTATAAAAGGCATAAATCTCACAGGCAGATTTATCGACGATAAGCGCTCGGTGTCGCAATTCAAAACGTCGGTACTGCTCGAAAACAACATATTAGGCTTTAACCAAACAGTAAGCGGTGTTACATATATATTTGCCTTAAACAACGCAAACGCCCAGAGTACGGACAACACCGTAAAAAATATCGATGAATTCACCGTAAAAAACTCGCGGTACGAATTTGAAAACAACAGCACGTCTTTGCGCCTGTTTGCCGAAATATGTCCGGCAAACGTGACGCTAAACGGCATTTACTTTGGCAGCGGGTTTATAACGCTGGGCTATCCCAAGTGGAGAAACTGCGTAGATGACGGCACGCTCAACGTGTCCGACTGCTATTTTAAGGATTATTCGCGCTCAAAAGATATGGTGATAGCGCTGTGCGGTCACGCAGACCAATGTGACGCAACCGGCAAAACCACACGCGCAATATTCAAAAACAACATACTTATCGACTGCTTCAACAGCGCGCACAATGCCAGCTCAAATGTGGCGGTAAACATTTTCCCCGGCGCGTTTACAAGCATTGACATAGCAGACAACACATTTATCGACACGGAAAACAGACTTGGGCATATTTTAAAGGTTCAGTCCTCAACTTACAGTCCGAATACTTCCGATTTTTCGGATAAAATCAGCTTTACGGGCAACCGCGTTATCGGTCTTGCACCGTTTGTAATCGTAAACGACGCTACAGACGCGCTCACAAGCTGCGACGGCAACTACTACGCGCGCTATACGGACGGCTATGCGTCGGCATACGGCAACAATAAGCTGTACGGCGTTTTGAAAAACGGCGACGGTTATCTTGACTACCAAAAGACAACAAAAGCATCGGATTTGGATATGGTAATCGACAGAGAGCTGTCAATGGTAAACAATGAGACGAGGGAAGCATCCGTTGTAATCGGCGAAAATGAGAGATATATTCCCAAAATAAAAAGCTCGAACGGCAAATACCTCTTCCACTTCTTTGAGGATGAAAACTGCAACAGCTCAGTCGGCACGCTGACAAAAGAGAATGTAGGAAACGGGCGCGCATTTTGGGCAAAGGCTGTTTCTCCGTCGGGCGTATCAGTAGTATACAAAGTATACGTCAGTGTCGGCGACATAAACGCAAAAACACCCGATACGGTAGGCGGCAAAGAAATAGAGAATCCCTATCTTTTCTATCTGAACACGGACGATATGCCGCACGGCACTGTATTTACAATGCCGTGGCAGGGTGAAAATTATGTATTCACCGCAGGCAAAAACGCATTTGCGTCCATTTCGCAGATTATAAATTACCACGAACAAAATAACGAAGGCACACCCAACGTCATTTTGCCGTCAGGTATTTACAGCGACGAGATTGTCGTCACAAAAACCGTAAACATTTACGGTGAGAACAGCGACGACACCGTGCTGAAAAAAGAACCTAACACAACAGACGCAGTAAAAATCGCGTGTGTGGGCGACTCCATCACTGAGGGAATCGGAATTGACGCGGCGCTCCGCCCAACATCGGCATATCCCGCGCAGCTCCAGACAATACTGAACGAGCGCTACGGCGAAGGCAGGTACAACGTCGGCAACTTCGGCTGGGGCGGCTCTACAATCAATGTACAAACCAACCGTGAAACAACAAGCTACACATACTGGACCTATATCTACTCGGTACAGTATTACAAATCGCTTGACTTCAACCCCGATATTGTTGTCGTAATGATGGGTCACAATGACACACATACTCAGCTCTACTCAACGGCTGAGGGATATAAAGCTCAATATCAGGCTCTGATTGACAGCTATGAGGCGCTGCCATCACACCCGACGGTGGTCATCGCGGGCTGTACCTCACGCACCGCTTCAATCCGCCGCGACCTGCTGCTTGAGACAATTATCCCGATGCAAAAAGAGCTTGCAGCGGAAAACGGTCTTATTTACATCGATATGTTCAGTCCCACAAACGGCAAGGAGGGTGATAAAACCCTGTTTACCGACGGACTGCACTGCACTGTCGCGGGCTACAACCTGCTGGCAACGCTTATTGCAAACGGCATGGAGGCTATTCTCGGCACCGAGCGTAATGTAACGACAACAGATTTGAAGGTTGACGGTGAAATAGACGCTCACGCCGCAGATAAAATCAAGGTTGCATGTGTCGGCGACAGCTTAACATACGGCGACAAGGCTTACAAAGGCTATCCCGTATATCTCCAGGAAATGCTGGGAGACAAATATGAGGTGCGCAACTTCGGCGAATGCGGAGCCATAGCGTGTGACGAATCCACTTTTAAAAGCGGAACCAACTGGTGCTATAAGCATTACGAGCGTTACACGCAGTCCAAGGCATGGAAGCCCGACATCGTAATAATGATGCTGGGTTACAACGACGCGGGAGGACACCTTACAGACTCCCACTCAGTAAACTGGACGGGCGGAGAAAACAGCACCGCAGCAAAAGAATTTGAAAAGGACTACAAAGCGCTTGTCGGCGAATATACAGCGCTCGGCGCACAGGTGTATATTGTAAACACACCCTGCTCAAACAACGTCTCCGACAAAAACGGAACTTCCAACCAGGCGCGCTATATCAACCCGATAATAGAGCGCACGGCAAGCGAGCTTGAGCTGCCGTTTGTGGACATTCATTCATTTACAAAGCCGTGGAGCGCAGATATGTACTGCGGCACCAACACCGCGGGAACGACAGATAATACGCATATGTCCGCAAAGGGCTATGAGGCGATGGCATCCTTTATGTTTGACAGCATCTTCTCAGTGTTTGCCGACAGCTATCACGACGACTTGGGCGAAATTTCAAACGACGCCGTAATAGTGGATCTTCAGGCGCAGGAACATCAAAACGGCGATATCGTAGCCTACCAGTGGGAGGGTGAAAACTACCAGTTTGTCTGGGGTGAAAACGCTTTTGACAGCATTGACGGCGCCATTGAGCACGCAAACACAAACTCAAAGACGGCTTTGCAGGTGCTCATTCCGGAGAACAGTCACAAAACATCGTGGGAGGGCGACTTTATAATAGCCGCCGACACAACAAATATCAAATCGCTCGAAGTGTTCGGCATAAACCGCCGCTTTGACCCCAACGACAAGTCGGCGGCAAGCTCCGATCCGACAGCAGACTGGACGCTGAATCCCGATTGGGATATGTACGCCCAAAACGGCGGCACGTCGGCAATGAACAGAATAACCTTCAACTGCAACGACGACAACAACAATGTCATTCTGAGCGGCAAGGTTAAATTCAAA
>CABULU010000025.1 GCA_902492505.1 uncultured Eubacteriales bacterium | reverse complement strand
TGAAAGGCGGAAACAATGTATTCTATATCAAGTTCTCGTCATTTGACGGTTCTGTATCCGATGTTTATACAGCTACAATTACAAAGCCTTTGGGAGCGGCGGCTGATATAGTTCGCTTTGGCTCATGGCGTGTTTCCGATGATGCTGTATACGCCAGCGTTCCGGTAGGTACAACTGAATTTACAATTCCGGAAATTGTAGTTTCTGATGGTGCATCATATGAGATATTCAATGATGTGAACTGTACTGAAAAGTATGATTATAATTATATCTCCGACATAGGAATTGCACCTGTATTTAAATTTATAAAGGTTGTTTCCGAGGACGGAAATATTTCCAAGGTTTATACCTTGAGTGTTTTGCAGGCTGCAAACGACCAGGCAGAAGTTACATACATCGACAATGCCGTAAAAATTTCAGATGATGAATTTCAGGCGGTCATACCCGCAAGCAAATACTCATTTGATATAATTGCTCAGCATTCAGATAATGCTGAAGTCTCTGTTTACGACAATGGTCAGCTCATCAGACCTTCTGAGAATGGTATTGTCACAATAGATAATATTGCGAATAATAAAACTGTAGATATCGTTGTAAAATCTGCCGGCGGCGCAGAAAAGACCTTTAAGCTTACTATTGTCAAGGATAGATCCTCCTGCAATGTCACGTCGGTATTCGGAATGATTAATAACGGCGATGATACAAGCACTTATGAAACAAGAATTGACGGTAATTCGTTTAAAGTAATTGCTTATCCTGAAAATCAGAATGCAAGCTACGCGGTATATTCAGATTATGCATGTACTGTTCCGTTTGCGGATAATGTTGTTCAGATGAGTGCTGCTGATACAGTAGCATATTTGAAAGTTACATCTGCAGACGGCTTATCTTCAAAGATTTATACGCTTAATATTCATACAAGCTCTGATGACTTTAAGCCTGTTGATCCTGTTGACCCGCCTAAGGAGGAGTATGTCACAATAGATAATGCCACCTTAGTTGCGGACGGCGAGTATCGTATTAAGGCTGAAGATAATGTTTCAAGCTATGATATACTTCCCAAGCTGCTTGATGACAGCAAATATACTGCAACTACTTACAGAGTATTTGCCGATAAAGAGTGCTCGAACTCTATTGATGTGGAGCGTGCCGTGGGTGAGCCTACTACTGTACCAGTAATCGGAAAGTATACCAATGTATATGTTAAGGTATATGTTAAGGAGTTGGCTGATGGTGCAGATGCTCCGACAGGTGTGACTGACTTTATTGCCAAAGTAACTATAGATTCTAACAGACCGAAAGCTACCTATGCTGATGCAGATGCGATTTCCGGCTGGGCTAAGGAACAGGTTAACTTCCTCAACGATAACGGATTTGGTTATTTCCAGGGTGATAACGGTTATTTCAGACCAAAGGATAACATTACAAGATTTGAGGTAGCCGCGATAGCTGTTAGGGTTCTCGGAATTGATGAGAAACTGTATAGCAACATCGTTCTTCCTTATACAGATACAATCCCCGATTGGGCAAGCAACTACGTAAAAGCCTGCTTTAGCCTTGGTATTATGACAGGCGTTGACCCCAAGACCTTTGACGGCAAAAAGCCTACCACAAGACAGGAATTTGCTAAAATCGGTGTAAGCACGGTTTGCATAATGAGGGGCGATGCAGATGATGCACTTTCGCTGTATAATGCAAATCAGGAAGCCATAGACGCAGCTTATAATGAGCGCGGATTTGCAGATGAAGCTAATGTGTCTAACTGGGCAAAGCCCTATATGCGCTTGGCTGTTGTAACTTACGGACTTATAAACGGTTCTAACGATTACGGTGTGCTTAACCTTAATCCTAAGAAAGAAATCACACGTCAGGAAGTTGCTGTAATTCTTGCAAATTATAACGGCTATACCGAAGCGTAAATTTAAGTGGAAATCCCCGCGAAAATCTTTTCGCGGGGATTTTTAATTGTTTGATTTTTTATTGACATAGTTTGGTTTATCAGATAAAATATATTGGCGAATGGAGTGAGTCTATGCTTTATCAGGAAACCAACTCTGTCGGTTCTAACCGTTTTGAGTGCATTAAATATGTGAATTTCAGGTATGTACCTCATATCCATAAACATATAGAAATAGTCTATGTTAAACATGGTACGATTGATGTTTGTCTTGAAAGCAAGCATGAGTATATGCGTTCAGGCGATTTTGCATTGATTTTGGGAAATAGCGTTCATTCATATTATTCCACAGACAGTGTGGCGTATGTCTGTGTGTTTTCCGATGATCTTGTGTCTAAATTTGCCCGCGAAACTGAGGGCAAATCTGCCTGTCGCGCTGTCTTTCGCTGTGACGGATTCACGGAAAAATACGTGGTGGACAAGCTTTTTTTAAATGCTAACCGCGATATTTTTACAATTAAGTCATGCCTGTATGCTGTTTGCAGCAGTTATCTTGCCTCCGTACCTCTGACTGACGCGGGACTTGGTAAGAATGAAGAATTGCTACATAAAATCCTTGCCTATATTTCTGAGCATTATACAGAAAATATTACACTTATGCAACTTGCAGATAGCTTAGGTTACGATCGCCATTACCTTTCGCGTTACCTTCATTCAAATATGAAGGTGGGATTTTGTGAGCTTGTGAACAGCAGTCGTGTTGACAGGGCAAGGGTGCTGCTCAATGAAACAGATCTTACAATGGCGGAAATAGCAAGGCAAAGCGGATTTCAAAGCGTGCGTAACTTCAATCGTATTTTTAAAAAATATGTTGGCGTCGTGCCTAAAAAAGTATGAAACTGTTGAGTTAAACTTAACGGTTAAACGGAGGAGTATTATGGAAGCTGATTCGAAATGGATATGGGCGGAAAGCGAGCCGCAGTATGACTCGTATGCCGAGTTTGTAGATACATTTGAGATTTCCGGAAATTCTGCTCGGCTGTTTATTTCTGCTGACTCAAATTATACTGTTTATGTAAACGGTCTCTTTGTTGACTCTGGGCAGTACCCTGATTTCCCGTATTACAAGGTTTACGATAAGATTGATATTACAAGGTATTGCGTACAGGGAAAAAACACACTTGCCGTAATTGTGTGGTATTACGGACAAAAGAATATGAGCTATTTTCCGGGGAAAGCGGCTCTGCGATTTGAGCTGTATGACGGTAAGCAGCTTGTGTGCTGTTCGGGAGATAAAACACAATCACGTTTAAGCCTTTCCTATAAGAACGGCTATAAAAAGGTTATTACAGGTCAGCTCGGTTACAGCTTTCTGTATGATTCAACCAAAGAAGACGATTGGAAAACAGGAAGTTTACACGGTTTTGCAGACAGTGTTATGGTGCAGCAGAACCTACCTATGTTTGAACGTCCCATACATAAGCTCAAGATTGCAGAAAAATGCGAAACAACTGTTCTGAAAAATGAAGATAACAAGCATTTTCTTATAGATATAGGTCGAGAGGAAGTGGGTTATCTCACTATAAAGGTTCGCTCAAAAATCAGTCAGAAACTGACTATTGCTTACGGAGAACATATAGTTGATGGTTGTGTGCGGAGAATAATAGGTACCCGTGATTTCAGCACGGAGATTGTAATTAAAAGCGGTGTAACAGAATATGCTAACTATTTTCGTCGCCTCGGTTTGCGATATCTTGAAATTTTTGCTGAACAGGAAATCGAGCTTGATTATGCAAGTGTACTACCTTGCTTTTATCCGCTTAAGAAGATTACAAAATCTTTTGGTGATGATTTGACAGACCGCATTTATGACGTTTCAGTGCGTACGCTTGAATTGTGTATGCATGATCATTATGAAGATTGCCCTTGGCGTGAGCAGGCGCTGTATGCAATGGACAGCCGCAATCAGATGCTTTGCGGTTATTATGCTTTTAATGAGTACTGTTTTCCACGCGCTAATCTGTATTTGATGAGTAAGGATGACAGAGCCGACGGTCTTTTGTCTATTTGTACGCCGAGCGGAGAAAACCTTACCATCCCTTCTTTTTCATTGCACTATTACCTTGAGGTGTATGAATATACGAAGTATTCCGGAGATTTGACTCTGATACGTCAGATAATGCCAAAGCTTTGCTCGGTGCTCGATACATTTTTAAATCACATGGAAAACGGTCTTATTCCTAACTTTGCTGAAAAATGTCATTGGAATTTTTATGAATGGTCTGATGATTTATCCGGTAAACTCCATAAGGAGGACAATAAGTCGCTGGAAGCTGCCCTGAATTGTATGCTTTCACTTGCTCTTGACCGCATGGACAAAATTTGTGAAATACTCGGTCAAAAATCAAACTATAAAACTATTGCGGATAAGCTAAATGATAAAATATTGGAAGTATTTTATGATAGTGAGCGTCAGCTGTTTGTTAACAGAGTGGGAGAGCATAAATACAGTGAACTTGTAAATTCACTTGCGATTCTCTGCGGCGCCGCAAAAGGTGAAACTGCGGCTAAGATTGCGCAGATTATGGCGGGCGAAAACGAGCTTACTAATGCAACCCTCAGCATGGTTTGCTTTAAATATGATGCTTTGCTTATGATTAACAAAGATAAATATAAAGATTACGTCTTAAATGATATCAGGGTAAAATATAAAAAAATGCTCGATCTCGGCGCAACATCGTTTTGGGAAACCGAGAAAGGGGAAGCCGATTTTTCTAATGCAGGCAGCCTTTGCCACGGATGGAGCGCGATGCCTGTGTACTATTTCAGTACTTTGCTTTAATAATAAAAACAGCAGGAAGATTTAATTCTTCCTGCTGTTTTTATGAATTTTTAGCTCCCTTGATTTCGGGAAGAAATCCCTCAAAAATATATATATCAAAATTTTTTTTGACCCTTTCAACCTGTGATAATTCCGTGAAAGTCCATCCGGCACGTATTGCCCCTAAAAAGGAGCATATTTTTCTTGGAAATGCTTTGACGTAACGCATGTCGTATGATATAAAATCCGGTCTGGAAATCATATTTAATATCAGCAGCCCTGCGGCAGCTTTTAGAGCATTATTTTTCGGCTGTCTGAAAAAATCGGTTGACAACTGCCCTCGGCAGATATCCGGTCGGTTATGTCTGTACCAAAACATCGGTAATGGATTAAATGACTGGACAATATATTTGCCGTTATATTGTCTTAACAGCTTGTCCGCAGCAGTGCAAAGCCGTTTAAATCCGGCATCAGAGCATTTGAATTCTATAACAAGCATTGTTCTTCCGTTTACTGCTTTGAGCACCTCGTCAAGTGTGGGTATTTTTTCTTGCGTCCCAAAAAGTTTAAATTCACATAATTCATTGTACGTCAGATTTTTTATACGTTTATTTACTCCGCATGCGCGCATTAGCGTATCGTCGTGAAATACCACTATTTTTCCGTCAAGAGTTATGTGTATATCAATCTCTACTCCATAGCCCATATCAGCGGCTCGCTTTATTGCCGTGATGGAGTTTTCGGGTATGCCGTCCTTAAGTGAATGAAGTCCGCGGTGTGCAACAAACAGATTTTTGCATAGCTGTGAATTCGGATGACGTCTCAGAGCAGGTGAGACGCAGTAAAAAAACAATGCAATCACTGCGCATAATATGATAATGAATAGCATTTATTAATCATCCTTTTAAATATCTATAATACCCGCCTGTATATCGAAAACAGACGGGTATAACTATTATTGCCCCTTTTTCAGAAAATTAAGCTTTGGTTTATATGCTAAAAAATAAAGAGGAATCGCGAGAGCAAATGCGCCGAATACGTCTAATATCGAATGCTGTTTTAAAAACACGGTAGACATAATAATGAGAACAGAAAGTATAAGCGAAGAAAATACGATAAGTCTGCGGCACTTTGTAATTTGCTTTGATTTTGCTATTGCAATGTGCATACCGATAGAGTTTAGACAGTGTATACTCGGAAATACATCGTAAGATGAATCCACGCTTTGAAGTGAGCGTATCAAATCAATGAAAATATTGCTTCTGCCAAGCGTGTCGTAATCAACTCGCAGCTGTTGGCAGTTTGGAAATACCGTATAAATTATGAGACATACCGTCATGCCGGTATACAGAAAAATGCACATACGTACAAACTCTTCACGGGATGTCAGCATAAGAAAAATATATCCAACCGCAATATAAGCGAACCAGAGAAAATAAGGAATTGCGAATATCTCTAAAAACGGGATATAGTCGTCCAGCTTGCTGTACATAACGGCGACGTTATCTCTGGAGGGGGTGTAAGTATTTAAAAACATAAAATAAGGCATGTAAAGAAGAAAGTATAAAACGAGCAGACCATGTTTATACTTCTCAAGGTAATATTTAAAGCTTTTTGTCATCTTAATTGAATTTGTATACCCTTCTGACAATTTTATACAGTGCTTTGGACACCTTCTTGCCGCTTTTTCCGGGAAGTGCCATGAAAAACGCCTTTGAAAAATACCGTATTCGTCTGTAAAGACGAATATCGCGCTCTTTCAGCCGTTCCCACAGCTCAACGAATTTGCGATCCGACTCTGCAGTATTATCCAGTGCGAGCAGTGTGGTAGTGATGGTATACATTATAGACAGATAATATATCATGTATTTGGCCAGCTTTGGTTCGCGCTCTCTGATTTTATTCAGATCGTGACTATCCAGCATCATATTTGTGACCCGTATCTGCTGATCCAGACGTCCTATCATGACCTTTTCATTTACAGACTGATCCACCCTTCCGATATAGTAACGGTAAAAATCAACATTCAGGTAATACATTTTTTTGACGTTGGGCAGAGGATTATAAAGCACCATGTTGTCGACATAGAAAGTGTGTTCAGGCAACTTGAGTCCGCTGTTTCGTAATACTTTTGTGCGGTAGGTAACAGAGTGCATTATAATATATTTTGCGGGGTCGATGCGAACCATATCATCCCATCCGAAAACTCTGTTTTCGGGAAAAATACCGGAATATGATATTGTATGACGCTTGCCGTCCTGTACATGCTCGTAGACATAGTTGGTTATAAGCATGTCAAGAGGTATATCGGATGAGATAAACATCCGAAGGGCTGTGAGTACTGATTCCAGTGCTTTTCGGTCAACCCAGTCATCAGAATCAATTACTTTAAAAAATTCTCCGCTTGCATGCTCAAGTCCTGTGTTTACGCCTTTGCCGTGACCACCGTTTGTCTGATGAACGGCGCGCACAATGCCGGGATATTTCAGTTCGTATCTGTCGGCAATTTCTGCAGTTTTATCTGTAGAGCCGTCGTCAACAATTATTATTTCAATGTCATCGTCTCCGGTTGCAAGAAGAGAGTTGATGCATTTTTCCATATACGCTTGTGAATTGTAGCAGGGAACTGCAAAAGATATTAATTTCATTACTTAACTCCGTATCTGTTACTTATCTTTAAATTCTATATGAATTATAACATTGTGATGCTGAAAAATCAATAATTATGACTAATATATTATTTATGTAATACAAAAAGATGCAGAAAATACCTTCCGCATCTTTTTTTGACAATATTTTATGACTATAATGTCATGCATGATTATTCCGGGATTTCCTCGCCGTCGCTTACATATATTATTTCATATCCAGTACAGTTGTTGATGACATAATCTGTAAATTCTTCCGTTTTTTCTTTGCCGATAAAAAAGGCCTTGCCGCTATCTAAAATATTAGTTATAAGGTATCCGTCTTCGGTTATGCCTAAGGAAATGTTTTCATATCCTAAAATAGGTATGTTCACGCTTACTGACATGCTGGCTGCAAAATTATGGCTGTCATAATTATCGATTGCTTTTACGTCTCTGTCAGATAGCAGCATTTCCCATATTACGCTGTCGTTTAAGTCGGTAAATTCTATGTTTTTATATGAACCGTTTTCAAAATATGAGTATGAGACAGAGCCGAATGATATATTTTTTTCAAGTGCCAGTGCGTTTATAAACTCGCCGAGAGTTGAAGGGAGATAATATGAATTTATATATACGTAAAAGTCTTCACTGTTTTCAAATTTAAGTGCGGCGGCGCAGCGCTCATCAATTCCGCTTATGGAGTAAGCAATGGCGTCGGCTTTTTTTTCTGTATCACCTATGAAGCCCGTTGCGGTGACATTAGTAAGCTCTTTGCCTACCATCTGCTCGGACAGCTTTGCATTACGTCCGGAAAATTTAAAATCGTTTATTTGTGCTGACGGATATTTCTGAGGGGGTGTCAGATCCTCCCATTTTGGCACAGGTGCATTTTCCTCGCTGCTTTCGAGCGTAACGTTCTTTATTGGCCACCTTACTGATTTGTCAGTGTTTTCACTCGGTTTGACCGGAGCATTGCCTGTATCGTCGTTTGTATTGGTTTCCTGTGTGCTTACAGACGGTTTTTGTGTGGATGTATTTGTTTGGTCATCTGCTAATTTAGAAAAAATTCTCGTTTGAAATAAAATAGCGGTAATTATTATTGCGCTAAAACCTGCCGCAGCACTCAACCAGACAATACGTGTGCGTTTCTTACTGACATTTAGCATCGGTGTTGCCTCATCTATATATTTACTGTCAATTTTGCTCAATGTCTCTAAAAGCTCCTTTTCATTCATATTTCAATACCTTCCTTCTTCAAAAATTCCTTTAGTCTACCTCTGGTGCGCATGAGCGTCATTTTAACTTTGCTTTCGCTGACAGACAGATTTTTTGAAATTTCTTTCACAGAGCACAGGTACCAGTATCTCTGCATGAAAATGATTCTAATTTGGGGTTTGAGGCTTGACAAAAAACGATTGAGAGCGCTGCGCACGTCTAAGTCTTCTGCAATTTTAAAAGTGTTATCTGCGCTTACAAAGCACTCAGTGAGCTCGTTCAGTACAAGTTCCGTTTGTCCGCCTCCTCTCTTTTGGGCATTGGAACTGTCATATCTGTTTAGAGCAATATTGCGCGTTATTTTGCCTAACATAGCTTTCAAACTTTTCGGATTGTGCGGCGGTATTATGTTCCATAAACGTATAAGAGCATCATTTATACATTCCTCGGCGTCCTCTTCGCTGCCCAATATATTATGTGCTATTACCCTGCAATATTCGCCGTATTTCAGACGTGTTTCTTCCAGCGCAAGCTCTTTACGCTCGGAAAACAGCTTTACGATTTGTGCGTCCTCCATAATTCCGCTCCCTTCCCGAATTCAGAGTACCCTTCACTTATAAAGACAGATACAGATACTTTCGGGTCACATTATAGCAGAATTTTATTGCATTGTAAAACCGGCAGGTGTAAATGCCTGCCGGCTGACGTTTATAGCTTTTGAATAAATTCATCTGTAAATTTGTTGAGTGTTTTAAAATTCATAGCCTGCGTATAGTATTTTTCAAGTAAATCATGTTTCTTCTTAATATCTCCCATGTCCTTTGCCGCTCTCGATACAAGCTCACGAATCAGCTTCCTTGAAAAGGTGATTTTATTTTTATTTGACGAGTAAAATTCACGGTCTATATAGCTTTTCGAGCTTATGGTTTTTATAATCTTCTTATCGTCAATTTCGGGTGAATATAAATGCCCTGCGGCTATGAAACCAAGTTTCAGCTGCGGAATAATAACCTGCTCTAACCGTTTGTCGGGACTTAGCGGAGAGCGAATAAGCATGGTGTCATATCCTAACTTTTGAAAGCATGCAGCCGCCTTTGATAAAAATATTCCGGCTATCCCCGCTGTGTCCTCTATAATAATGTACTCATTGCACAATGTGTTTGTCGTATTGCTGTATGTTATAACACAGTCGCCTGCAAAAGCAGATAAGAGCCTGTTTGTTACGGCTGGTTTTGATGATATGGGCGATATCGCGTTTTGTTTAATTACCTTTTTTATTTGAGCATTAATTTTTTCGTAATCTATCCTGCCGTCCAGCTGCTGAGCCTGCCATGCTTCAATGCTTCCGGCGGCTTTAAGAAGGCTGTAAACAGGCCTGTAGGCCGCTGATATTTCAGCAAATAAGGACTTAATTTCATCTTTGTTTTCGGCAAGTTTATTTTCATTCCAAAATTTGCTTAGATCGATAATGGATTCGAAGGCTCCGGGAATACTCATATCGTACGCGTGCGGTGCTGTGGCGTCAATTATTACAACGCCTTTATCCTCAATCTTAACTCCGTCAAGGCTGTGCGGGTCGCTTGAGCAGTGTATTCTCTCCACCGTCATGTTCTCTTTTTCAAATTTATCGGCAATTTTTTTCATAAGCGTACTTTTCCCGCAGCCGGGACCGCCTTTAATAAGGTAAACGCGCTTTAGTTTCTCATCATGTATAAGCTCGTCAAAATACGAGCAAAATCCTTTCTCCGTGTTGGCTGCTGTGAATGTGTCGTAAATCATAAATCACCATATCCTTTCCGGCATGCGCCTTGACTGCCGCATATTTTTCGGCGCGCGGCACGCCGTATTTGGGTGATTTTGCGGCAATTTTACACAAATACCCTCTGTTTCCATAATATAACGGAAAAATAAATGTGACACAGGTAATTTTAAAAAAATGCCTGTCAATAATGGTATTACGGAGGGCAAAACTATGATAAATAATAATAAAGTTGTAATAAGCGGGATTGATACATCAAAGCTGCCTGTTCTTTCGGACGAACAGAAGGAAAAGCTTCTCATAAGAATAAAGCAGGGCGATAAAGCGGCAAAGGATGAGTTTATAAAAGGCAATTTAAGGCTTGTTTTATCAATAGTTCAGCGCTTTGCCGGAAGGGGAGAGAGTATGGACGATTTGTTTCAGGTCGGCTGTATAGGACTTATAAAGAGCGCCGAAAATTTTGATACTACACTCGGTCTTAAGTTTTCCACCTACGGCGTTCCTATGATTTTGGGAGAGATACGCAGATATCTGCGTGATAATAATATAGTTCGCGTATCACGTGCGATGCGCGATACGGCATATAAGGCGCTGGCTGTTAAGGAACGTCTTACATCGGAAAAGTCCAGAGAACCGTCTGCCGATGAAATTGCCAGGGAGCTTGGAGTGTCAAAAGAGGATGTGGTGCTGGCACTGGAGTCGATTGTAGATCCGGTTTCACTGTTTGAACCGGTATATTCCGAAGGCAGTGACGCGATTTATGTAATGGATCAGGTTAGTGACGGCGGCAGTGACAATAACTGGCTTGATGAAATATTGATAAAAGAGGCCATTGCCAATCTGCCGGATCGAGAGCGTGAGATAATAGCGCTCAGGTTTTTAGACGGAAAGACACAAATGGAGGTGGCGCAGGAAGTGGGAATATCTCAGGCACAGGTCAGTCGGCTTGAAAAAGGAGCTCTTAACAGAATAAAAAGTCAGCTTTGACACATAAATCCATTGACCCGAATAGGATATTGTAAGACAGATTTGGGTGAGTGGTTTATGCTGTTAAAGGTAATCGACAAGGATAAAGTAAAGGTACTGATTGAAGACAAGGATCTGGAAGAATACAGAGTTACGTTTGAGAGTATCGACAGCGACGACGCTTCATCACGCGAGTTTTTGCTTATGCTGCTGAATGAAATTTACAGCAGTACAGGAGTTAATTTCCTTGACAGCAAAGTGCTCGTAGAGGTTATTCCTGGTATATCAAACTCATACTATATTATCATTACGCGTCTTTTACCGTCATCCGACAAAGCTGTCAACATAGATAAAACGGTAAAGGCTGACGAGGATATGTATTTGTTTGAGCTGTACTGTCCGGAAAATATCTTTGATATCGCCGGCGTTTTTGAAAAAAACAAGGATGCTAAATTCAGTGCAACCCGGATGTATAAATATCGAAATAAGTATTACTTTACGGTAGACTTTCCGCCCGAAACTGTCTCGGGAGAGAATTTTTATCTTTTGATAAAAAAACTGACCGAGTTTTGTGTAAAATGTAAATGGAGTATTGTAAATGAAGCGCTTTTAGAGGAATGGGGAGAGCTGATCGCACAAAACCCGATTCAAAATATTACGGCGCTTTAACAATAAAAGAGATGAGCAGATACTCATCTCTTTTTGTTTTTAGATAATATCGATAAAAGTTTACGGCTGCCAAAGAAACTTTTGGAGATCAACCATGTTTTCCTCGTTAACCTCCACACCTTCTTTTTCAAGACGGATACGCTGTTCATCAAGACCGCCGAAAACATAGGCAGCTGCAAGTCTGCCGTGGCGGTTGACAACTCTGTGACACGGAATATCTGAAGGGTCGGGATGGGCGTGAAGTGCATATCCGACCGCTCTTGCCGCCATAGGTGAACCGCAGAGTGCTGCAATCTGACCGTAGGTTGCAACCTTTCCTTTGGGTATTTTTTTTACATTTTCGTAAACTGTGTCGTAAAAGCTCATAATATCACCGTATTATTTGAAAATTTCTATTCCCGGATAGCATGCGCGCTCGCCGAGCGCCATTTCTATCTGTAACAGACGATTGTATTTGGCGACCCGCTCACTTCTTGCCGGTGCTCCTGTTTTTATTTGCCCCGCATTCATCGCAACTGCAAGATCTGCTATAAACGAGTCTGCTGTTTCGCCGCTTCTGTGGGAAATTATTGTTTTGTAGCCCTTTGTCTGTGCAAGGCGTATTGCCTCCATGGTTTCAGTTAGAGTGCCGATTTGGTTTGGTTTTATCAGGATGGCGTTTGCAGCTTTTGCTTCAATTCCTTTTTTCAGCCGCGCCGGATTTGTTACAAAAAGATCATCGCCGACAATCTGAATACCGGCTCGCGGTGTAAGCTCTGTATAACCTTCAAAATCATTTTCACCGAGCGGGTCTTCTATTGATATTATAGGATACTTTGTTTTTAACTCACATACATAGTCGATAAGCTCGGCTCTGGTAAAATACATATTTCTCTTTGGAAGCAGATATCCGTCTTCGCTTACCCATTCACTCGATGCCATGTCAAGCGCAATGTTTATATCGCTTCCCGGCTTGCATCCGCTTTTTTCTATTGCTTCCAGTAACAGTTCAAGCGCCTGTTCGTCGTTTGCAAGGTTGGGTGCAAAGCCGCCTTCATCGCCGACAGCCGTTGAGTGACCTTTTTCAGATAATATTTTTTTTAAAGTGTGATATACCTCCACGCCCATGCGCATGGCGTCCTCAAAGCTTTGCGCACCTGTCGGCACAATCATAAATTCCTGAATGTCTATATTGTTTCCGGCGTGTGCTCCGCCGTTGAGTATATTCATCATTGGTACGGGCAGCGTTCCGCCGTTTATACCGCCTATATATTCATAAAGCGGGATATCTGCTGAGAACGATGCGGCACGCGCAGCCGCAAGTGAAACTGCGAGAATAGCATTCGCTCCGATATTTGACTTATTTTCCGAGCCGTCTGCATCGCACATTATAGCATCGATATCCGTTTGATCAAAAACAGACTCATTTTCAAGTGCTTTTGACAGAATTGAGTTTATATTATCAACGGCACGAAGAACACCCTTGCCCATATAATCGTCGCCGCCGTCACGCAGTTCGCACGCCTCGTACTGACCGGTTGACGCTCCGCTCGGAACGGCCGCAGTGGCAGCTACTCCGCTTTCAAGTACGATTGTCGCTTCAACAGTCGGCGTTCCTCGACTGTCAAAAATCTGGCGTCCGAAGACTTTTTTTATTGTATCTTCCATATTATCACCTCGTAACTATTTTGAGAGCATAATATGAAAATATACAAAAAATCGGCGAAAGAAATTTCGCCGATTAAAATTCAAAATCCTCTTTGGTAAACGCGCTGTGTACCGCGACCTTTTTTGGCGGAATTCTTTTCAGCGGTGTGTATCGAAACTTTCGGCAGCCGTAGCTTGCCTTTACAATTCCTTTCTTTTCACAGATAACATCGTCAGTAGACATTATCTGCCTGCCGTGCTCGCAATATGCGCAAACAGGCGTTATATCCTTTGAAAAAATCATTTTAACCACCGATTAATTATTTTATTTTATTATACATCGTGCGTTTTGATTTGTCAAAGATATTATAAATAAAAATAATGCATGTTATTAAGAAGATAATAAAGAGAATAAAGGATATTACGGGCATTTGTGATTTGGGAGAACCAACCTCAACTGAGATTATTTCAGACAGACATGTTGCAATTATAGGCATCATAACCGTATATATTATTTTGCCTGTTATCAGAGGGCGTTTCGGAAGTCCTGCCTTTATTACACAGGCAATGCACTGCATAATTACCGAAATCCCCGAAAAAGCTACTATTACGGCCGCAATGATAATTGCGCTGTTGTCCGAAAAGTCAAGCATATATATACCTCGTGTTATTTCGATAAAACCGACGCTTAGTGCTCCGGCTTGGTTTTCCGGCAAAAAGAACATTATTCGGGCTGCAAGCGACGGAAGGCCGGCTTTAATGGCAATGTCTGCTATAATACCGAAAAAAATGATATATCCGCATACGTATAAACAGCTTATTACTGAGTTGGAAATACTTTGACAGGCAATTTCGGTAATATTGATTACACCTATTTTTGATTTGCCTTCTCTTCTTCTCTTAAAGCATCCGAAAAAAACTGCGCAGGCAAAAGCACATAAAACTTGAGATATGAGAAGTATAATTCCAGCCGTCTTGCTGCCGATTATGCACACGCCTATAAATGCTACAATGTATGCCGGCGATGCATTTGCCGTACAGTGCAGCAATGCGCACGCGCTCTTTTTATCGATATTTCCGTCACTGTAAAGTTTGCAGACGTTTCTGACGCCTGTGGGAAATCCTGTGATAAGTCCGGTAGCAAATGCTGCGGTGCAGTGACTGCTGCCGGCTCCGGCTGTTGCAGACATCAGAAATTCGCAAAGTATAAAGAACGGAAACAATGATGGTATGACTGATCCGTAACATAGCCTCAGACTGTACATTACCGATTCAATAACGATATCTGAACGCAGGGAGAACACTGCGATAAGAATAACTGCGGATGAAATTGTAATTATCGGTTTAATCTTTCTCATGGTAAGTTATATGCAATAATATTGTTTTTATTGCATAAATTTGAGTAAGGAGCGATTTATGTGAGATATAAGATGAAGAATAAAGAAAAAAAGCAATCGCCCGTTGGCGCTTTCATAAAAGGCATAGAAGCGGTAAATCCATCGGTTAACGGATGTTCATCCGTTGAGCTTGTAGGCAATAAGCGGGTCATAGTTGAAGAAGCAACCGGAATTCTTGAATATGAAGCAGAGCGGGTGCGCATTAATACTAAAGCACATACTGTTGTAATAGACGGCGCCGGTTTGACTTTGGAAAGTTATTCCGGAGGTATTATTGTAATTGACGGAAAAATCAGGGGCGTTTGTCTTGAATAAAGGGGTTTAATATGTTAAAATCATTGCAAAGATACTTGCTTGGAACATTGCGTGTTAGTATTCGAGGAAGCGGCTGCGAGCGCTTTTTGAATTTAGTTCACGGTGAAAAATTTAAGATATTTGACGTGTGTCGAGATGATGGCGGTTGCGTTACGTTCGGTATTGACAGAAAAAATTTCAGACGCCTGCGCCCGCTTGTCAGAAAATCGCATGTTAAAATACATATTCAAAAAAAGCTCGGACTTCCGCAGCGAACGCGCAATTACCGTCATCGTTTCGGTCTTATACTGGGCGTAATTATAATTGTGGTGAGTCTGTATATTTCATCACTTTTTATATGGGATGTTCAGGTAAGCGGCTGTGAGAGTATATCCGAACAGGAAGTTTTAACTGTATTGTCCGAAAACGGATTTACTGCCGGAGGACTTAAAAGTAAATATAATATACGCGAGATAGAAAATAATTTTTTAAAGCATAACGACAAAATTTCTTGGATTTCCATAAATATAAAAGGAACAACGGCATTTGTAGAGGTACGGGAGAAAAGCGAAAAGCCCGAACTTATAGACGCAAGCGAGCCTTGCAGTATATATGCTGCAAGGGACGGGGTAATTGCTTCGGTTTCTGATTATATGGGTTACAGTCTTGTAAAACCGGGAGATACAGTGACAGCGGGTGACCTTATTGTTACAGGTGATTATACCGATAAATACGGCACTCAATATAAACTTCATTCATATGCTAAAGTCATGGCGTATACAACGCATACAAAGACAGTTACCGTGCCGCTAAAAGCGTCGGAGCATGTCAGGACAGGAAATTTCAAAAATAAATATTCGTTAAAATTCATAAGATTTTCTGTTCCTCTTTATTTTAATGAAAAAATATTATATAATAATTATGATGTTACAAAATCGGAGAAGTTTTTGAGACTGACAGATAACTTTGTTTTACCTATAAGTATTTGTAAAACTACTTATACCGAGGTTGAAAATTTTGAATATACAAAATCAAAGGAAACTGCGCTTTACGACGCATATGAGCAGCTTCGCGATTTTGAGTATAATCTTGTTGGCATAAGGGTGCTTGACCGTGAGTATGAGGAACAGATTAATGAAGACAGTGTTACCGTAAAGGTGATGCTAAACTGCTATGAGGATATAGGAATATCAAGAAAAATTAACTGAAAGCTGGAACAACGGATGGAAAAAACTTTAAATGGTCTGGATACCGAGTACATTTCTGCGGTGTTTGGTGCGTTTGATGAGAATATTGAGATAATTGAGAATGAATGTGATGTGAAGATAATAAGCCGCGGCGATATGGTCTCCGTGACTGGCGAGCGGGAGAATGTTGAGCATGCTGAAAAGACGCTGAAGAATCTTTTTGATATAGCAAAAACGCGTGATGTCATTGATACTCAGACTGTAAAATATATAATAAGTCTTTCTTCGGATAAGGGAAATGAAGATGTAGCGAAAGCATTGGATGAATGTATTTGTATTGCTTGTTCGGGTAAGCCGATTAAGCCTAAAACTATTTCTCAAAAAAAGTACGTTGACAGTATAAATAAAAATGTCGTGACTTTCGGAGTAGGTCCCGCAGGCACCGGAAAGACATATCTTGCTGTGGCTCTTGCCGTTACGGCGCTGAAAAATAAACAGCTGTCAAAAATAATACTTACGCGTCCTGCTGTTGAGGCGGGGGAGAGTTTGGGCTTTTTGCCGGGTGACCTGCAAAATAAGGTCGATCCTTATCTTCGTCCGTTGTATGACGCGCTGTTTGACATGCTGGGCGCAGATACTTATCTGCGTTATATGGAAAAGGGAATAATTGAAATAGCTCCGCTTGCTTATATGCGCGGAAGGACACTTGAAAACAGCTTTATAATACTTGATGAGGCGCAAAATACCACTATTGAGCAGATGAAGATGTTTCTTACCCGTTTCGGTTTCAATTCAAAAATTGTGGTTACCGGTGATGTAACTCAAGTCGATTTGCCGCGTGGAAAGACTTCGGGACTTGTCCATGCCTTGAAAATACTCGGTAATATTGATTTAATAGGTATCCATAAATTTGATAAAAAAGATATTGTCCGTCACGCGTTGGTTCAAAAAATTGTTGACGCATATGAAAACTCATCCAAAGGCAGGACTTTTTCATGAAAGTACAGATAGATATATATGGCAGTGATTGGCAGTCGAAAACAATAAAAAGTGCCGTTTACGCTGCTCTTGAGAGCGAAATGGTTGACTGTGACTGCGCTGTGGAGGTGGTTATTTCCGATAAGGAGGAAATTCGCCGCATCAACAATGAAAACCGCGGAATAGACAGTGTGACTGACGTACTTTCATTTCCGATGTTTGCAAGCCGAAATGAAATCTGCGCCGACGAAAGCGGCAGCGCCTTTTTAGGCAGCATGGTGATTTGCCGAGAACGCGCGCAGGAACAGGCTGCGGAATATGGTCATTCTGTTGAGCGTGAAGCGGCGTTTCTTGCTGTTCACAGTACGCTTCATCTGTTAGGGTATGACCACGAAACAGGTAAGGAGGACGAGCAGGAAATGTTTTCCAAGCAAGAGGCTGTTTTGGAGAAAATGGGACTTACAAGATGAAATCTTTTTTGTTAAGCTTTAAGTACGCTGTGCGCGGCGTGTGGTATTGCATTAATACTTGCCGTAATTTTCGTATTCATTTAGTAGCTGCAGCCTATATTTTATATTTTAAAGGCTTTTATAATTTTGACAGAGCATCAGAGGCTGTCATTCTGACAGTGATTGCATCGGTATTGATGTGCGAGGGTATCAACTGCGCGATAGAACAGGTTTGTAACGCCTGTACCGAGGAATATAACGATAAAATAAAACATGCTAAGGATGCGGCGGCAGGCGCTGTTTTAATAACGGCGTTGTTTGCTGTTACAGTCGGAATAGAACTCTTCTGGCAGCCTGCGGTGTTTAAACAGATTTTTGATTATTTTGCCGGTGATTTTCTGAAGCTTTGCTTATTTATTTTGTCTCTTATAGTATCGATGCTGTTTATTTTTTGTAAGGATATATTTAAAAATGAAAAGGGAAAATGAGTCTAAAACGGTTTTTGTGACCATATGCGGCAGACCAAACGTCGGAAAATCTACTCTTTTAAATAAAATAATGGGCAGGAAGGTTTCGATTGTTTCTCCCAAGGCACAGACAACGCGCGTGCGAGTGACGGGAGTATTAACGAAAAACAGTTGTCAATACGTGTTTCTTGATACGCCCGGTCTTCACAAAGCAAAAAGCGGGCTTGGACAAGCCATGGTACAGTCGGTTAGTGACGGCATTGAAAATGCCGATATCACATTGCTTGTCGTTGAGGCAGGTGACAGAGTGCTTGCAGTAGAAAAAAGTATTATAAAGATGCTGAGCACAAATAAAATGCGTGCGTTTCTTGTAATAAACAAAACAGATGCCGTAAAGCCGCCGCAGGTTTTGGAAACGATAGCTCAGTTTTCACCTTATTATGATTTTGAAGAGGTAATACCGATAAGCTCATTGACAGGTGATGGGATTGACGTGCTTCTTTCAGAGCTTGAAAAGCGCGCGGAACCGTCGTTTTTTTATTACGACAGTGCTTTTGTCAGCGATATGCCTGATGCAAAATACGTATGTGAGGTAATACGTGAAAAGATGCTGTATAACCTTGGGTTGGAAGTCCCTCATACCGTGGCGCTTCTTGCAGATAGCTTTGAAAAGAACGAAACGCTCATCAAATGCAGCGTTACAATATATTGTACCCGTGATTCTCACAAGGGTATTATTATCGGCAAAGGCGGATCCATGATTAAAAAAATAAGTATGCAGGCAAGGCTTGAGCTTGAAGAGCATTTCGGTAAAAAAGTTTTTGTCGAATGCTTTGTAAAAGTCAAAAATGACTGGCAGAACAACAGTTCTATGCTAACTCAGCTCGGACTGTAAAACATTACCTTGGATTATAAACATCACTGTAACAAAAAATAGTTTCAAAAGATAGAATATAAAGGGTGATGTTTATGAAAAACAGCGATGCATGGCAGATTTTTAAAAATACGGGCAGCGTAGAGGCGTATATAACCTTTGCGCAAACAAAGGATATGGTGACGTCTTCCGATGCCGACAACAATCAAGATAAAGGGAATAATTCTGAAGATAAGTGATACGCCCGGTAAGGATAAGCTTTTGCATATCCTTACCGACAGCTCTTTTATCACTGCTTTTGTGACGCCGAAGCGTTCAGCCGGGAAAAAGAACTATACGTTTGATTTGTTTACATATGGAGAATTTGTGCTTTACGTTACAGGCAGCGGTAATTATTTGGTTAACAGCATTACACCACAGAACGGTTTTTACGGTCTGCGAAATGATATTGTCTCTCTTTCTGCGGCGGGGTATTTTGCCCAGCTTGCAAAATACGTCTCATCTGATGCCGACTGTGATTACAAGTGTCTTATGTCTCTTGTGCTTGAAGCTTTCGGGAGGCTGGCGGATGGCGGAGGAAATATAAAAATAATTAAACCTGTATTTGAATTTAAAGCCGCGCAGCTGCTTGGATTTACACCTTGCCTTGAGGCTGAAAAAAAGGCTCAGACGTATTATTTTGACTTAAATGACGGAAGACTGCATATAAACGAAATTTGCGCAGGAATTATGATTTCTCGTAAAGCCGTCTACGATATTTACAGGGTGTTGTCAGCGTCACCGAACGACGCATATGATTGTGTTTTATCAGATAATGCCGAAATAATTTATAATGTTGCTCAGCAATATATTATTTACCATATCGAACGCGATTTTGCGTCTCTCAGATTTTTAAACGGAGTGATTTAGTAAAAGTGAACGACCGTACAATTTTTTATTATAAAAAATCCATGTCAGCGCTGGAATTTGACAAGGTTAAGGAAAATCTTGCGTCCTTTGCCGCCATACATAAAACACAGGAAATGATAAGGAAGATAATCCCGCTGTATGACAGGGGGTGTGTTATCCGTATGCAGCGTGAGGTTACCCAGGCTAAAAATATGCTTAGCTTAAATCGTCGGGTACCTCTTGGAAATCTGTCTGATGATATTGAATTAAATATAAGCCGCGCAGTAAAGGGAATAACATTGAATGTTAATGATTTTATGGCAATATCGCGCCTTATGCGAATATCTGTCAGGATGTACGATTACAGAAAGGACAGTAATGCGCAAACCGATACTCTTGAAATCCTTTTTGACCGTATGTTTACCGACAAAGAACTGCCTGAAAAAATCGATAGGATTTTTCCCGATGGTGAGCACGTGGCAGATGATGCGTCTCCCGCTCTTTTGTCTATCCGTCGCAGTATTATCAGAGAATCGCAGAAGATAAAGGAATCGCTGGACAAGTATATACGCAGTGCTGATGTGTTTCCGTATCTTCAGGATACGCTTGTGACTATAAGATACGATAGGTTTGTGATTCCGGTCAGGGCCGACAGCAGAGGTCATATTAAGGGACTTGTGCATGACACCTCAAACAGCGGTTCAACTTTGTTTGTGGAACCGCTGTTTGTAATCGAAGCAAATAACAATATACAGCGGCTTGAAAATGAGGAAAAGCGTGAGATTGAACGAATACTGTCAGAGCTTACCGAAGAAGTAGCGGTTTATGCGCCTGTGCTTACCGCTGCCTACCGCAGTTTGCTGTCTCTTGATTATATATTTGCCAAGGCGCGTTACAGCTATGAAAACGACATGTGTGAGCCGAAGATTGCAAAACAAAAGCTTGTTAAGATAAAACATGCGCGTCATCCGTTAATTTCAAAAGATATAATGGTACCGTTGGACATATGTATGGATTCGGAAACGGATACTATTATTGTCACAGGTCCAAATACAGGAGGTAAAACCGTATTTTTAAAGACGCTTGGGCTATTGGCGCTTATGACAAAGGCGGGCATGCATTTGCCGTGCGACGATGCAAATATGTTTGTGTTTGACAGAGTCTATGCGGATATAGGCGATGAACAGTCAATAGAGCAGTCGCTGTCTACTTTCTCATCACATTTAAAAAACAATAAAAACATAATTGCGGCAGCAGACAGAAACTGTCTTGTGCTGTTTGACGAACTCGGAAGCGGTACCGATCCATCCGAGGGTGCGGCTCTTGCTATTGCAATTATTGAAAAGGTGCGTTCAAGCGGAAGCCTTGTTGCATGTACTACACATTACAGCGAGCTTAAAACCTTTGCTTTGGAACAAACCGGTATCAAAAATGCATCTTTCGAGTTTGATTTGGAAACGTTGAGCCCTACTTACAGACTTAATGTAGGTATCCCGGGCAAGTCGTATGCATTTGAAATTTCAAAGCATCTTGGTCTTCAGGATGATGTAATAGCTAACGCAAAATCGCATGTAAGTCGTGAAGTAGAGCGTTTTGACAGGGTCGTTGACGAGCTTTTGCATGAAAAAGGTGAATATGAGCGTTTAAAGCGTGAGCTTGCCAAGCAAAAGGCTGAGGCGGCGGAACTCAGAATTAAATTTGAAGAGAAAAATTCAAAACTTGAAAAAAATGCGGAGCGAGAGCTGGAAAATGCGCGTATGAAGGCGCGGCAGGTTATAGAAAAGGCAAGGCGCGACGCTAATAATATGCTTGAAGAGCTTAAAAAGCAAAAAAACGAGATGGAAAAGCAGTCTTATCAGCGTATACGCAGCGCTGTGCGCAGCAGTATAAACAGACTCGATTCCGTTGATATACCGCTTGAAACAAAACCGCCGAACGGCGAGCTTATCGGAAACCGGGCCTTTGTAGGTATGACCGTATTTGTTCCAAAGCTTTCAAAAGCAGGAGAGATATTAAGTATTTCCGCTGAAAACGCAAGGGTAAACTGCGGAGGCCTTGTTATCAGCTGTAAAACCGATGAACTTTACACGTATGACAAGCCTGAGGAGAAGCCGTCGAAGCCAAAACTGCAGGGCACGGCAAAGCTTGTCCGCAGCGATCGTTCGGATACCGGCATGGAACTGGATATTCGCGGAGAAACAGTTATGGATGCTTTAGAAGCTATTGACAGGTTTATAGACAGAGCTGTGCTTGACCGTATGGGAAGCGTGACTATAATACACGGTAAGGGAACAGGGGCTTTGCGTGCGGGCGTTCATTCACATCTGAAAGGGCACCGTCAGGTAAAGGGTTTTCATCTGGGTGCATATGGTGAAGGTGACAGCGGGGTTACCGTTGTTGAACTCAAATAAATATATAAATATTGGACTTTGGAAAGGAATTAGTTTATGGTTAAATTCGGACCTGGCGGAAACTGTGACTGGTTTTACGAAAGCGGCTATAAAAATACTTATCAGGCACCTGAATTTTTAGGAAAAATCGGACTGGATGCATACGAGATACAGTGCGGGCGTGGGGTAAGGATGCGCAATGATGCCGCGCTCAAGCTTAAAAAGAATGCCGAAGAAAACAAAATAACTCTTTCGGTGCATGCTCCGTACTACATCTCCATGTCAAGCACGGATGAAGAAAAGCGCTTAAACAGTATTAACTATATACTTCAAAGTGCATCGCTTGCGGCTCTTTCCGGGGCAAAACGCATTGTTATCCACAGCGGGTCATGCTCTAAAATTTCACGCGAACATGCGCTTGAGCTCGCTGTGGACACTATGAAGCAGGCTGTTGCGGCAATGGATAGCAACGGTTACGGTGGTATAAGTATGTGTCCTGAAACTATGGGCAAGGTCAATCAGCTGGGCACTCTTGAGGAGGTTATTGAATTGTGCAGTGTTGATGAACGAATAATTCCGACAATCGATTTCGGACATATTAATGCAAGAGAGCAGGGATGCCTTTATAAATCAGATGATTTTGAGGCTATTATCGATAAAATTCAAAATAGACTCGGCGAATTTAGAGCTAAGAACTTTCATGTGCATTTTTCTAAAATTGAGTATTCAGCTGGAGGCGAAAAACGTCATTTGACATTTGAGGATAAGCAATACGGTCCCGAATTTGAGCCTTTCGCTGAGGTTATATTGAAAAGGGGACTGAGCCCTGTTATTATTTGCGAAAGCGCCGGCACCATGTCGAAAGACGCACTTTTTATGAAAAATACTCTTAAAAAGCTCGAAAAAAGCCTTTAAATCAAGCTGTTTATTAAAAAATGCTTGAAAACATGTAAATTGTAGTGTACAATATCCTTTAGAATATATTGGAGGTTTTAAATATGATTACAGCAGGGGATTTCAGAAACGGCGTGACATTTGACATGGACGGTCAGGTTTTCCAGGTCATTGAGTTTCAGCACGTGAAACCGGGTAAAGGAGCCGCTTTCGTAAGAACCAAGTTTAAAAATGTCATTACGGGTGCCGTAGTTGAAAAATCTTTTAACCCGACCGATAAGTTTGAAAATGCCTATGTTGAAAGAAAAGAGTATGAATATCTTTATAATGACGGTGAGCTTTATTATTTCATGGATAAGGAAACCTATGAGCAGCTTCCGCTCAATGCGGACAAGCTGGGGGATAATTTTAAGTTTGTCAAAGAAAACGATACCGTTAAAATCATGTCTTATAAGGGCAATGTTTTCGGTGTTGAACCCCCACTGTTTGTCGAGTTGGAGGTTACTGATACGGAACCGGGCGTAAGAGGTGATACGGCGACAAACGTCACAAAGCCTGCGACTCTTGAAACAGGTGCCGTTATTAAAGTTCCGATTTTTATAAACCAGGGTGAAAAGATAAGAATTGATACAAGAACCGGCGAATATATGGAAAGGGCATAAGGAGATTAAATTATGACTTTACTTGAAAGAGTATCTTATATCAGAGGTCTTATGGAGGGTCTCGGTATAGAGGATAAAGACCCTATGGGCAAGGTTGTCAGCGAGATTGTAGACGTTCTTGATGAGATGGCTGCTGCAATTGAGGATATGGACGATTACATGACAGAGCTTGACGAATATGTCGGGGAAATCGATGAAGACCTTGAGGCTGTTGAGGATTTCCTCGATGAAGAATGCGACTGTGATTGTGATGAGGATGATTTTTATTCTGTCGTATGTCCTAATTGCGGTGAAGAATTCTGCGTGGATAATGAGACTGCAGATAAGGGAGAGCTTAATTGTCCTAACTGTGGCGAGGAGCTTGAATTTGACCTGTCTGATTGTGAGAATTGTACTCATGACTGTGGGTCGGATGAATAAATTATATTTATTGTTTAACCGGAGCGGAAAAGCTCCGGTTTTTATTAATTGTGCGAATTATATAAATTTGAAAGTTGTGACTTTTAATAATTGATTAACGTAACAAAATGGTATAACAGCATAAAAAAACATAGATAATTGTTGACAAAAATTACACTTTGCAGTATTCTATATAGTGGTTAGTTGAGACTAACTGTCTTGTGAAACAGTGAATATCGGGAGGTTTTTATGAGAACTCTTAAATCTGCTAAAATAGGTGATACAGTGAGAGTGGTCAAGCTGCACGGAGAGGGCGCTCTGAAACGAAGAATTATGGATATGGGTCTTACAAAGGGCGTGGAGGTTTATGTGCGTAAGGTTGCTCCGCTCGGTGACCCGTTGGAAATAATGGTTCGTGGGTATGAACTTTCAATAAGAAAGGCAGACGCCGACATGATTGAGATTGAGTAGTGTATTACGGCTTAAGGAGAATTAAGGTATATGGACTTGAAAATTGCTCTTGCAGGTAATCCGAACAGCGGCAAAACCACATTATTTAATGCTCTCACAGGTTCTAATCAGTTTGTGGGTAATTGGCCGGGAGTAACGGTTGAGAAAAAAGAAGGAAAGCTGAGAAAGTACGACGGAGTTATTCTTACCGACTTGCCGGGGATATACTCTTTATCTCCGTATACACCTGAAGAGGTGGTCGCCCGAAATTATCTTATAGGTGAGCGACCGGATGCTATTTTGAATATTATCGACGCGACAAATATCGAGCGCAATTTATATCTTACGACGCAGCTTATAGAAATCGGATTACCGGTTGTAATTGCGCTTAATATGATGGATGTCATAGAAAAAAACGGCGATAAAATCAATATTGCAGAATTATCAAAGAGAATAGGCTGTCAAATAGTAGAGATATCCGCTCTTCGAGGCACCGGTATTGATGAGGCTGCCGCAGCGGCAATTAACGCCGCAAAAAGCGGGAACATAGTTCCTAAGCATTTCTTTTCAGGTGCTGTGGAACACGCTATCGCTCATATAGAGGAAGCTGCAATTCATGATATGCCGGATGAGCAGCAGCGCTGGTATGCGATAAAGATATTTGAACGTGACAGTAAGGTTTTAGAGCAACTGGCTTTGGATAAAAAAGTTATCGAACATATTGAAACTGATATTGCCGCCGCAGAAAAGGAATTGGATGACGATGCAGAGAGCATTATAACCAATGAACGTTATAATTATGTTGAATCTTTGCTAAAATCTTGCTATAAAAAGAAAAATGCCGGTAAACTCAGCACTTCTGATAAAATTGACCGTGTCGTTACAAACAGATGGGCTGCGTTGCCTATTTTTGCAGTAATTATGTTCTTGGTGTACTATATATCTATCTCAACTATCGGTACTATGAGTACCGATTTTGTAAATGACGGTGTGTTCGGTGAGGGCTGGCATCTTTTCGGTATTGGTACTTCGGATTATCATGATGCGATGCTTGATTATGTATCTGAAAATGTATGGACATCTGAATTTAATGAAATTGTCGATGCTGCCGTAGATAGCGGTGTGGTAGGTGCAAAGCAGATTCAGTCCGCTGTAAATGCGAGCGACTTTACAGCGTTTGAAAGTGCTTATTCTGCTTATGCGGATTCACTTCTAAATGACGGGTATGATATCTCAGAAATTTATAATGCAGCACTGGGAGAAAATGCAGTCGGTGTTCCTCATGCGTCGCAGTACGGTATTTGGG
>CABULU010000024.1 GCA_902492505.1 uncultured Eubacteriales bacterium | reverse complement strand
CAAGGAAGTTCAGAATGTTTACAGACTCCAGGGTGTTGATATCAACGATAAGCACATTGAGGTTATTGTCCGCCAGATGATAAGAAAGGTGCGTATCGAGGAAAACGGTACGGAGGATATGCTGGTCGGTACTCTTGCTGATAAATATGCGGTTGAAGAGAAAAACAAGGAAATACGCGAAAAAATCGCTGCCGGCGACAATACCGTAGCGGAAATTGTCAGTTCTCCAGTGCTGCTTGGGATTACCAAGGCGGCTCTGGCAACCGATTCTTTCTTTTCCGCCGCGTCCTTCCAGGAAACAACCAAGGTTCTTACCGATGCCGCTATCAAGGGTAAGATTGATCCTTTGGTCGGTCTTAAGGAAAATGTCATTATCGGTCGCCTTGTCCCCGCCGGTACGGGCATGGATATTTACAGAAATGTAGAGCCCGAGCTTGTAGGAATTTCCATGGATCAGGAATAAAAAAGAATTTTCTTGACAAATTACAGTATATTGTGATAATCTATTAGGTGCTGAATTTCAGCACCTGATAGTTATGCTTTTTTGCATACTTTAATCGTTAGACAGAGTTTTGTGACTCTTTCTATATAAAATTAAAGGAAAGGAGAAAATCATGCCTACTTTTAATCAGCTTGTACGTAAGGGCAGAGCAACGTCGGAGAAAAAATCCACGGCTCCTGCACTCAACAGAGGTCTGAACACACTTAAAAACGTTCCCACCAAAGTCAGCTCACCGCAGAAGCGCGGCGTATGTACTTCTGTTAAAACTACAACGCCGAAAAAGCCTAACTCAGCTCTCAGAAAAATTGCCAGAGTACGTCTTACTAACGGTGTTGAGGTCTCATCCTATATTCCCGGCGTAGGTCATAACCTTCAGGAACACAGTGTTGTTCTTATCCGCGGCGGCAGAGTCAGGGATCTCCCCGGTGTGCGTTACCACATTATCCGCGGTACGCTTGATGCACAGGGTGTTGCAAACAGAAATCAGGCACGCTCTAAATACGGCGCTAAAAAGCCTAAGAAGAGCTAAAACAGAATTTTTGTGTAAAATTCTTCGCTTTAGAGTGTTAATATATATTTCTTAACCTCTTAAAGCATTCCGGGAGCGGGTCTGCCCGCTGCCGAGTACCAATGATATCATAATTATGAAGGAGGGAAGAACATGCCCAGAAGAGGTTTTGTCCCTAAAAGAGAAGTGCTCCCCGATCCTATGTATAACAGCATTGTTGTTACAAAGCTTATCAACAATATAATGTACGACGGTAAAAAGGGTGTTGCACAGAAGATTGTTTACGATGCTTTTGATATCGTAAAAGAAAAAACGGGCAAGGATGCTCTTGACGCTTTTAATGAAGCAATGGAGAATATCATGCCCAAGCTCGAGGTAAAGGCCCGCCGTGTCGGCGGTGCTACCTATCAGGTGCCTATGGAGGTAAGAGCTGACCGCCGTCAGACCCTTGGTCTGCGCTGGCTTACCGCATATTCCAGAACGAGAAATGAGCGCACAATGGCCCAGCGTCTTGCAGCAGAGATTATGGACGCTATAAACAATACCGGCGGCGCTTGCAAAAAACGCGACGAGACACACAAAATGGCAGAGGCAAATAAGGCTTTTGCTCATTACAGATGGTAATAGCTTGTTTAGGAAGGAGAAAACATGCCTAGAGAATACCCGATTGAAAAGTATAGAAACATAGGTATAATGGCGCATATCGATGCTGGTAAAACGACAACGACAGAGCGTATTCTTTTCTATACAGGTATTAATCACCGTATCGGTGAAACTCATGATGGTACTGCCACCATGGACTGGATGGAGCAGGAGCAGGAGCGTGGTATCACTATTACCTCCGCTGCAACTACTGCCCAGTGGAAGGGTTACAGAATAAATATTATAGACACTCCCGGACACGTTGACTTTACTGTTGAGGTTGAGCGTTCGCTGAGGGTTTTGGATGGTTCTGTGACCGTTTTCTGTGCCAAGGGCGGCGTTGAGCCTCAGTCAGAAACCGTTTGGCGTCAGGCTGATAAATATCAGGTTCCGCGCATGGCGTACGTTAATAAAATGGATATTATGGGCGCCGATTTTTATCGTGTTGTCCAGATGATGAAGGACAGACTTAAAACTAATGCTGTCCCGGTTCAGCTTCCTATCGGTAAGGAGGATACCTTTAAGGGAATTATCGACCTTATCGAAATGAAAGCGAATGTATATTATGACGATCTCGGCAAGGATATTCGTGTTGAGGAAATCCCTGAGGATATGAGAGAACTTGCGGAAAAATACCGTTCCGAGCTGGTTGAGCATGTTGCCGAAACCTCTGAGGAGCTTATGATGAAGTACCTTGAGGGTGAGGAACTCACCAATGAGGAAATCAGGTCTGCTATTCGTGTTTCTACAATTGCAAACACAATGGTACCTGTTTGCTGCGGCACCTCTTACAAAAACAAGGGCGTTCAGCTTTTGCTTGACAACATTGTAGAGTACATGCCCTCTCCCGTTGATATTCCGTCTATAAAGGGTACTGTTCCGCGTACAGAGGAGGAGCAGGAGAGACATGCAAACGACAATGAGCCGTTTTCAGCTCTTGCGTTTAAAATTATGACCGACCCGTTTGTAGGCAAGCTCTGCTTTTTCAGAGTATATTCGGGCAAGCTAACAGCCGGATCTACGGTTTACAATTCAAATAAGGATTCCAATGAGCGTATCGGCAGAATTGTTGCTATGCACGCAAATCACCGCAAGGATATAGCCGAAGTATATGCAGGTGATATCGCAGCGGCCGTAGGACTTAAAAATGTAACGACGGGTGACACTCTTTGTGCGGAAAGCAATCCGATCGTTCTTGAATCAATGGAATTTCCCGAGCCCGTTATCCGAGTTGCAATAGAGCCCAAATCAAAGGCGTCCCAGGAAAAAATGGGTATTGCTCTTGCAAAGCTTGCAGAGGAAGACCCGACCTTCAGAACCTATACGGATGAAGAAACAGGTCAGACAATTATAGCCGGTATGGGCGAGCTTCACCTCGAGATTATCGTTGATAGACTTACACGTGAATTTAAGGTAGAAGCTAATGTCGGCAAGCCCCAGGTTTCTTATAAAGAAACAATCAGAAAGTCCGCTGATGTCGATCATAAATATGCGCGTCAGTCCGGCGGTAAGGGTCAGTACGGTCACGTTAAAATTAAGGTTGAGCCTAACGAATCAGGTAAGGGCTATGAGTTTATCAACGCAATTGTCGGCGGCGCTATTCCCAAGGAATACATTCCGGCAGTTGACGCAGGTATACAAGGAGCTATGCAGTCAGGCGTACTTGCGGGCTATAATGTTGTTGACCTTAAGGTAACTCTGTACGATGGCTCGTATCACGAGGTTGACTCATCTGAAATGGCGTTTAAGATTGCCGGTTCAATGGCTATTAAAGAAGCTATCAGAAAGGCTGACCCCGTACTGCTTGAACCGGTTATGAAAGTAGTTGCAATCGTACCTGAAGAATATATGGGCGACGTTATGGGTGACCTTAACTCACGCCGCGGACTTATTCAGGGTATGGAGGCAAATAACGGCACTCAGAGCATTACTGCTCTTGTACCCCTTGCCGAAATGTTTGGCTATGCAACAGACCTGCGTTCAAAGACACAGGGACGCGGTCAGTACAGCATGGAGCCCCACTCATACGTTGAGGTTCCTAAGTCTTTGGCCGAAAAGATTATCAGCAATAATCAGAAATCTGCTGATTAATTGCGAATATTCTTATTATTTTTAAAAAAGGCTTGCATTGTTAGGCTTTATCAATTAAAATAATCTTATAAATAAAATTTTCTTCTAAAGGGAGGACATTACAATGGCAAAAGCTAAATTTGAAAGATCTAAGCCGCACGTTAACATTGGTACAATCGGCCACGTTGACCATGGTAAGACAACACTTACAGCTGCAATCACAAAGGTACTTTCATTCAAGGGTCAGGCTGCTTTTTCTGAGTATGCTGATATTGATAAGGCTCCTGAAGAGAGAGAGCGCGGTATCACCATCAATACAGCACACGTTGAGTATGAGACAGATACACGCCACTATGCTCATGTTGACTGCCCCGGACATGCTGACTACGTTAAGAACATGATCACCGGTGCTGCTCAGATGGACGGTGCTATTCTTGTTGTTTCTGCTGCTGACGGTGTTATGCCGCAGACAAGAGAGCATATTCTTCTTGCTCGTCAGGTTGGTGTTCCCTCAATCGTTGTTTTCATGAACAAGTGTGACCAGGTTGACGACGAAGAGCTGCTTGAGCTTGTTGAAATGGAAGTTAGAGAGCTTCTCAACGAGTATGAGTTCCCGGGTGACGATATTCCGATAGTTAAGGGTTCTGCTCTTGCCGCTATTGAGTGCACATCTAATGATATCAATGACCCTGCATATGCTCCTATTATTGAGCTTATGAACGCGGTTGATAACTATATCCCCACACCTGCCAGAAATGCAGATCAGGATTTCCTTATGCCTGTTGAAGATGTATTCACTATCACAGGCCGTGGTACGGTTGCTACCGGTAGAGTTGAGCGTGGAATGATTAAACTCAACGAGGAAGTTGAAATTGTTGGTATTAAGGAGACAAAGAAGACCGTTGCCACCGGTCTTGAAATGTTCAGAAAGCTTCTTGATTTTGCTGAGGCCGGTGATAATGTCGGCGTACTTCTCCGCGGTGTTACAAGACAGGACGTTGTAAGAGGCCAGGTTCTTGCAAAGCCCGGTTCAATCAATCCTCATACAAAGTTTAAGGGTCAGGTTTACGTTTTGACCAAGGAAGAGGGCGGCCGTCACAGCCCGTTCTTTACCAATTATCGTCCGCAGTTCTACTTCAGAACAACTGACGTTACAGGTATCATAACTCTTCCCGAGGGTACTGATATGTGCAAGCCCGGCGATAACGTAGATATGGATGTTGAACTCATCACACCTATCGCTATCGAGGTTGGTCTTCGTTTTGCTATACGTGAAGGCGGCAGAACAGTAGGCTCTGGCGTTGTTACCGCAATTAACGGCTAATTCGGTTTTGCTTAATTAAATATTGTCTTTTCGGGGCGAGGTGTAATTCCTCACCGGCGGTTATAGTCCGCAAGCCTTTAAGGCACGAGCAGGTGAAATTCCTGCACCGACGGTACAGTCCGGATGGTAGAAAAGATATGGCTTTGCTTTATGCGCCCCTATGCTTTTTTATAGGGGCGTTTTTCTTTTATGCCACATTCTTTTGTTCTATACATTTTAAGTGTGTAAGACCGCGTCCCATAATACTGTTTAAGAAGGTCTTTATTATGAACAAACAACAAATAAAAAAAATTACTATTACGGCAATGCTGTGTGCATTGTCATTCGCTGCGGTGCTTGTCAGCAAAATTATTCCTGATGTTGCCGGATTTTTAAGCTATGATCCAAAGGATGCGATTGTTGCTATTGCAGGTTTTATATATGGTCCTTTGACATCGGTTGTAATTTCCTTGACGGTTTCATTTATTGAGATGATTACCATTTCGAGCACGGGACCTATCGGTTTTGTAATGAATGTTATATCAACCTGTGCCTTTACAGTTCCCGCCGCCATTATTTACAAAAAAATGCGTGTTATGAAAGGGGCGGTGCTCGGTCTGTCCGTTGGCGCAATTGCTATGACTGCGTCTATGCTGTTGTGGAATTACCTTATTACTCCGCTGTATATGTCGGTTGAACGCAGTCAGGTTGCAGCTATGCTCATTCCTACGTTTTTGCCGTTTAATTTTATAAAAAGCGGATTAAATCTCGCGCTTACTCTTGTGCTGTATAAACCAATGGTTACTGCTTTGAGAAAAACCGGCTTTGTGCCGAAGTCTTCAATTGTGAGTACAAACAATGATGAAAAGCATACGTTTCGTGCTGGTATTATGTTAATTTCAATTTTGCTGTTCGCTTTATTTGCTGTATTATTTTTAGCGTTTACGAAAGTTATTTGATAATTAAAGAATAGTAATTGATAATACTAAATAAATGTGGTATACTTTTTAAAACTTTTATTTTGAAAATACCGGAGAAGTTAAATGCTCGATTTTTTGCAAAGCGTTTCCAAAGAAGTATATGTGTTCCTTGTATCAATGCTGCCTATTCTTGAATTGCGTGCTGCTATACCAATAGGTGCCGCAACCGGAATGAGTATATATGAATGTTATTTTATAAGCGTAATCGGCAATATTTTGCCTATTCCTTTTATTCTGATTTTTATTAAGAAAATAATAGAATATATGAGTGTATCAAAAATAGGATTTTTCAGAAAGGTTTCGGGATTTCTTTTGAGAAAGGCAGAAAAACGCAGTGATAAGGTTAATAAATATTCGCTTATCGGACTGTTTCTGTTTGTTGCGATACCTTTGCCGGGTACAGGTGCATGGACAGGTGCGCTTATTGCAGCGCTTATGGAAATGCGTTTTAAAAAGGCGTTTCTGTCAATTGCGGCCGGAGTACTTGTTGCCGGGCTCATAATGTGCGCGGCAAGCTACGGCGTTGTGTCGTTTCTTCAAATATTTGCTTGACATTTGCAGTATTTAGTCTTATAATAATATATTATAAACAAAATGTAATAAATTTTTATCGAGAGCGGCGGAGGGACAGGCCCTGTGAAGCCCGACAACCTGCATTGTGTAAGGTGTCAATTCCTGACAGATAAAATTTAACCGCTCTTGTTTAAGGGCGGTTTTTTATTGCCCGGAAAGGAAAATATGCCGAGAAAACATTACTTTACTTCAGAATCAGTAACAGAAGGTCATCCCGATAAAATTTGCGACAGGATTTCCGATTCAATTCTTGACGCTATAATTGAAAAAGACAAGTTCGCACGCGTTGCGTGCGAAACCACTGTCACAACAGGTGTTGTACATATCATGGGCGAGATAACGACTACGGCGAACGTAGATTATGCAAAGATTGCGCGCAGCGTTATAAACGAGGTCGGATATGACGACCCTGCATTCGGGTTTGACGGAAATACATGCGCCGTGCTTGTGTCGGTTGATAATCAGTCGCCTGATATAGCTATGGGCGTTGACCGCAGTGACGCCGAGCAGGAGGCGGAGAAAATAGGCGCAGGTGACCAGGGAATGATGTTTGGCTATGCGTGTGATGATACACCGGAGCTGATGCCGATTACAGCGTCGCTTGCCCATAAATTGGCAAAGCAGCTTACAAGGGTGCGTCGAGAGGGTGCGCTGCCTTATCTTCGCCCTGACGGGAAGACCCAGGTTACTGCCGAATATGAAGACGGAGAACTCAAGCGCATTGATGCTGTCGTTGTTTCCTCTCAGCACAGTGACGACGTGTCGATGGATAGGCTTCGTGCGGATATTAAAAAATATGTTATTGACAGTGTTATCCCTTCTGAACTTATAGATGATAACACAAAAATATATATAAATCCGACAGGCAGGTTTGTTGTAGGCGGTCCGGCGGGGGACAGCGGCCTTACCGGCCGTAAAATTATTGTTGATACATACGGAGGCGTCGGTCGTCACGGCGGCGGCTGCTTCTCAGGCAAAGACCCTACAAAGGTGGACAGAAGCGCGGCATATGCGGCAAGGTATGTCAGTAAAAATATAGTTGCTGCCGGTCTTGCACGGCGCTGTGAGATACAGCTTGCATATGCCATAGGCATAGCAGAGCCGGTTTCGGTTTTTGTTGAGACTTTCGGCACCGAAACCGTTCCGCTTGCGCTTATCGACGAAATTGTGGATAAGTTTTTCGACTTGCGCCCCAGCGCTATTATATCGTCGTTTGATCTTCGCAGACCTATTTATGCGCCGCTGTCCGCTTATGGTCAGATGGGCAGACAGGAGCTTGACTGTCCGTGGGAAAGCACGGAAATTTCCGAGAAAATCAGAGCTTATGCAAAGGAGCGTTCATTATGATAAGACATGTATGTATGTTCAAATTTAAGGATGAAGCGCAGGGGCGCACTAAGGCGGAAAATGTCAGAATAACTAAAAATATGCTTGACAGTCTGCCGGAAAAAATAGAATATATTATCTCATCTGCAACATTTGTCGGAGATTGCGCACAGAAAGCGGATAATTGTGATCTTATTTTAATTTCTGATTTTGAGAGTCTTGAAACCCTGGAAAAATATAAGCTTCATCCCGCACACGTTGCGGTAGGCGATTTTATGCGTCCTGTCCGTGTTTCACGTACCTGCATCGATTACAATATTTAGTTGACCTATTTATTAATTGCCGCATATGATATTATGAGGTGATTAATTGATGCTGAAAACTGCGGTTATTATAATTCTGTCGTTTTTTGCGGTGATAGGGTTTATAGAGTGTATATTGAGTCTTTTAGAGACGGTGTCTACTTCCCGCTATAAAAAAATAAAGGATATTGCTCTTGTGGTTGAATTGTCCGGCGCAGTGGAAAACGTAACATTTTTACTTAATACTTTGCTTTTGCAGGCGGAGCGCATCAGCTATCGCGATGCGGCTACGCGGGTTGTTATTCGTGACTGCGGGCTTGACGAGGATACATATTCGCAGATACATAGTTTTTGTGAGGAAAATGATAATATAACTGTGGAAATGTGAAAATAAATATGATACAATATTCCCGTGGATTTTTCACGGGAATAATTGTTTTCGGAGAATTTTAAGTGTCAGATTTTGAAGAGAATGTAATAGACGGAGTAGTCGAAGAAATAATTTTTGAGAACGATGATACAGGCTATCGTGTGTTTACTGTCAACTGTGAAGGTATACTGTACACCGTTGTTGCGACCTGCCCGCCTGTTTATGCCGGAGAGACTGTGACAGCGTCGGGGGAGTGGAAGGAGCATTCGGCTTACGGCCGCCAGTTTGTCTGCACGGAAATAGAAAAAACTTTCCCGTCTGAACTTTCAGGTATGCTCAGGTTTCTTGCAAGCGGCGCTGTCAAGGGCATGGGACCTGCTACCGCGCAAAAGATAGTGGACACGTTTAAAGAGGACAGCTTTTATATAATAGAAAATGAACCCGACAGGCTGACTCAGATTCGAGGTATTTCCCGGGAAAAGGCGCGCATTATGTCCGATTCGTTTCGCACTACTCTTGGTATTCGTGATATTATGATGCAGCTCAATGAGTACAGTATTTCACCCAATATGGCCGTCAGGATTTATAAACGTTTCGGCGGTTTTTCCGTTGATGTCATAAACCGCGAACCGTACAGACTTTGGGAGGAAATAGAGGATTTTACGTTTGCCGCGGCGGATAAGATAGCGCTTGAAAACGGTTTCGAGCCCGATTGTGAAATGAGGGTATGCTATTTTATCCGTTTTGTCCTGACACATAACCTTACAAACGGTCATTCATTTCTGCCGTATGATAAGCTATCGCAGATATCTGCTGCCAACATCGGTATTGAAACCTCTGATACTGAGTGCTATATCGATAAAATGATAGCAGAGGGCAGACTGTATGAGCAGAAGATAGGCGATCTGCGCGCGGTTTATCTGCCCGCAATGTATTTTGCTGAAAAATATGTGGTAAAAAAGCTGTATAATATATCGAAATATGTCAAAAAAGAAATAACAGATATTGAAAAGCACATAGATGCTCTTGAAAAAATGCTGAATATTACATATGCCGACAATCAGCGCGCAGCTATACGCATGTCGGTGGAAAATAAGGTGATGGTGCTGACAGGCGGACCAGGCACCGGAAAAACAACCACTTTAAACGGAATTATAAAACTTTATGAAAATTTAGGGTTTAATGTCACACTATGCGCGCCTACGGGGCGTGCAGCCAAACGCATGAGCGACGTCTGTAAGAGGGAGGCGAAAACAATTCATCGCTTGCTGGAAGTGGATATGGCAAGAGATAATACTTTTGTGAAGAATGAATCAAACCCGCTCAAAACGGACGCTGTGATAGTTGATGAAATGTCAATGGTGGATATCCGTTTGTTTGAAGCGCTGATGCATGCGCTGCCCGATCACGTGCGGTTGATAATGGTAGGAGACGCGGATCAGCTGCCAAGCGTCGGTCCGGGCAACGTATTTTGTGATATTATCCGTTCCGAAAAGATAGAAACAGTGTTTTTAAATGAGGTTTTCCGTCAGGCGTCCCAAAGCAAAATTATTATAAACGCACATATGATAAATCGAGGTGAGCACCCTGATTTGTCTAATTCTTCCGATTTCTTCTTTGTTAAGAAATTGTCCGCAGATAGTGTGACTGACGCGGTGTGTACGCTGATTTCCGAGCGTATCCCCAAGCGCTACGGAAAGGATGTTTTGAACGGACTTCAGGTAATAATCCCAACTAAAAAAACTCAGGTGGGTACGCAGGCGGTGAATGCTATGCTGCGTGAGATTGTGAATGGACCGTCTCCGTCCAAAACGGAGGTTACAGTTAAAAACAGAAGCTATCGTGTTGGTGATAAGGTAATGCAGACAAAAAATAATTACGATATTGTCTGCCGCCGAAAAAACGGCACTTACGAATCTGGTGTTTTTAACGGCGATATAGGGATTATTGAGAGAATAGATTTAAAACAGCGCATTATGTCTGTCGCCTATGACGACCGCAGCGCAGCGTATGAATTTGCGGATTGTGATCAGCTTGAACTGGCGTATGCAGTTACGGTTCATAAAAGTCAGGGCTCTGAATTTGATATTGTACTGCTTGTATTGTCCCAAATCACCCCGCTTTTGCAGTACAGAAACCTTTTGTACACAGCGGTGACGCGTGCAAAGCAGGTGCTTATAATAGTAGGAAATGATAAAGTATTATATAATATGGTGGATAACAGCAAAAAATCCAACCGTTATTCCGGCTTGCGCCACATGCTTACGACATTTTCTGAGTATAAGGATGATGCGCAATGATTTCTTACCTTTTTCCAAATAAATGCGTATGCTGCGGAAATATTATTCCGGAGAAAATTTCAATATGTGATGAGTGCAGGAAAAATCTGCACAGAATAGAGGGCAAATTATGTGAATTCTGCGGTCGGGAGATACCGCACTGTAACTGTCGTCGCTCTGAAAACGGTTTTCGTCGCAATGTGTCGGTGTTTCGCTATGATGGAAGCGCAGCGCAAATTGTCAAACGCTTTAAAATGGGAAAAATACCCCAAATATCTGTTTATATTTCCAATGAAATGTCTATGTTAATAGAAAGAGAATACGGCGCAGTTGAGTTTGACTGCGTAACATTTGTACCCATGACAAGAATAAAAGAAATGCGCCGCGGTTTTAATCATGCAGAACTTATTGCAAAAAGAGTTTCCGATAATCTTCATTTGCCAATGCGCTCGCTTTTAAAACGCAGCTTAGGTATACACTCTCAAAAAAGCCTGAATAGTGTAAACAGATATAAAAATGTGCGTGGCAAATTCCATACCGTAAAAAGTGTACAAGGTATGACCGTGCTGTTGGTAGATGATGTTATAACAACGGGCGCCACACTCAGTGAATGCGCCTTGCAACTTAAAAGCGCGGGGGCAGCGGCGGTTTTTAGTGCTACTTTTGCGTCAACTTATAAAAAGTGATTGATTAATGCAATTCAATATTGTATAATATCTTATGTTAATAAAGTTAATCTGATAATGGCTGCTTTGTAAGCACGCCGTATAGTGGCAAGGAGTTTAAAATGATAGGACAGGATGTTGGAATTGATTTAGGTACGGCTACCGTACTCGTTTATGTTAAAGGTAAAGGTATTGTTTTAAAGGAACCGAGCGTTGTGGCCATTGATACTGCGAGTAAAAAGGTTCTTGCTGTCGGTGAGGAGGCTCGTCGTATGGTCGGCAGAACGCCGAATAATATTGTGGCTATCCGCCCTTTGCGTGACGGCGTAATTTCTGATTATGAGACGACTGAAAAGATGATAAAGTATTTCCTGACACGGGTTATTAAGTCGTCAGTGTTCAAGCCGCGGGTAATTATCTGCGTGCCGTCAGGTGTCACTGAGGTTGAGGAAATGGCTGTCGAGGAAGCGGCCAAAAACGCCGGAGCAAAGTATGTCGGTCTTATCGAGGAGCCCAAGGCCGCAGCTATCGGTGCGGGTATAGATATTTTAAGACCGAACGGAAATATTGTAGTAGATGTAGGCGGAGGTACGACGGATATTGCTGTTTTGTCTCTCGGTGAGGTTGTTTTGTCCGACTCCATAAAAGTCGCGGGAGATAAATTTGATGAGTCGATTGTCAAATATATCAGACGTGAGTATAATATGCTGATAGGCGAGCGCACAGCTGAAAATATTAAACAGGAAATAGGCTGTGTGTATGAACAGCCTGAAGTATCTACAATGATAATAAAAGGCAGGTGCCTTTTAAACGGTTTGCCTAAGTCCATCGAGATTAATTCAAATGAGATAATGCAGCCTCTTCAGGAATGTGCATTTAGCATTGTTGACGCACTTCATGGTGTGCTTGAAAGAACTCCGCCGGAGCTTGTTGGTGATATATATCAAAACGGTGTTGTCATGACCGGCGGCGGTGCGTTGATACGCGGATTTGACCAGCTGATTTCAAGCAGAATCGGTATTAAGACACGTGTTGCGGATGATGCCGTTTCATGCGTGGCTATAGGTACGGGCAAATCTCTTGATTATATAGACAAGCATGATAATGCCGAAACATCGGTTTTTACACGTTCAAATAGAAGATATTAATATAAAAGCCAAAGTTTTTCAACTTTGGCTTTTTATTTATTGTTTAATATATCCGGACGCAGTTTTTTTGTAAGCTCAAGTCCTGTATCGTTCTTCCATTTTTCTATATTTGCGTGATGTCCCGACAAAAGTATTTCCGGCACACGTCTGCCGTGCCACTCTTCCGGGCGGGTATACTGCGGATGTTCGAGTAATCCTGAAAAATGACTTTCCTTTTCGTAAGCCGCACTGTCTGAAAGTACTCCGTTTATCATGCGGCTTACACAGTCTATCAGTACGCATGCCGGTATCTCTCCGCCGGTGAGAACGTAATCGCCTATTGATATTTCTTCATCGACGATCTCATCCAGTATGCGCTGATCTACTCCCTCATAGTGACCGCACAGTATTACAAGTCGTCCTTGATTTATCTGTGATAATTCCATAGCGCGTTTTTGCGTGAGGACGGTGCCTTTTGGAGACATGTAAACCGTGTGCGGCTTTTCTGCACAGTCTTTTGTTATGTCTGCAAAACAATCGTATATAGGCTGGCATTGCATAACCATGCCGTAACCTCCGCCGTACGGGTAGTCGTCTACTCGCCTGTGCTTGTCTTTTGTGTAATCTCTGATATCAACCGCATTGACGGTAATTATTCCTTTGGCTTTTGCCCTGCCTATAATACTCTCGTTCGTAATTGTGTTTATTAGCTCAGGAAAAAGCGTCATCACGTCAAAAATCATTCAAAAAGCCCCTTTATCGGAGTAATTATTATTACTTTTCTTTCAATATCGATTTCTTTTATAACATCAGGTATTTTGGGTACAAGCAGTATTTTGCCGTCGGGAGATTTTACTTCAAAAACATCGTTAGCGCCGGTTTCTATGACGTTTATAACCTTTCCGTATTCAATGCGTGTCTCGGCATCAATCACTGAAAGCCCTTTGATATCTTCTATAAAAAATCTTCCGTCCTCCAGTTCAATATCGTCTTTTGATATATAAACAAAATGCCCGACAAGACTTTGCGCGTCATTGATATTGTCTACTCCGTCAAATTTTATAAGAGCCTGGCCTTTGTGAACCCTGGCGGTTTCAATGTTTTTTTCAGTGCCGTCAATAAACAGCCGTTCAAATTCGCACAAAAACTCTGCATCGTCACAGTAAGGATATATGCGGACCTCGCCTTTCAGAGCATGAGTATTTACTATTTTACCGGCGACAAGTAGATTATCCATTTTATTACTTCCTCTTTAAATATATATGCAGAATAAAAAATAAAGGAAGGTAAAAACCTTCCTCAAAAAAGCCGTTATTTAATTTCGACAACAACTTTTTTAGACAGCTTGTAGGACGCTGATTTTACAATTGAGCGGATTGCTTTGGCAATCTTACCGTGCTTGCCGATAACTCTTCCCATGTCGTCGGGCGCAACACTTAAAATGTAAACAATGCTGTCCTCTGTCTCTTGTTCTTCGACCGTGACTGCATCGGGTGCGTCAACAAGCGACCTTGCAAGGTAGGTTATAAGTTCTTTCATGTTTTTAGTCCGTTTCCTTGATTGAATAAAATCTTTAAGACAAAATCAAAATTAAAGAACACCCTGTTTTTTAAGCAGCGCTTTAACTGTATCTGTGGGCTGTGCGCCGTTCTTGATCCAGCTTTTTGCTTTCTCCGCATCAATTGTAACAGTTGACGGTTCTGTGCAGGGATTGTAAGTGCCTATCTCCTCAATAAATCTTCCGTCGCGGGGAAATCTTGAGTCAGCCACTACGATTCTGTATGTCGGCGCAGACTTTGCGCCAAGACGTCTGAGTCTGATTTTTACTGCCATTTTTTATCTCCTTTCTGATTTTTATATACCAAATCCGCGAAGAAAATTTTTGTTTTTCTTTTTGGAATTCAGCTGCTTAAATAATTTGTTCATCTGCTCGAACTGCCTTAGAAGTCGGTTGACCTCTTCTACTGTTCGTCCGCTTCCCGCGGCAATTCTGCGCCGACGTGATGCGTTTATTACTGAAGGATCTTCGCGCTCTCCCGGTGTCATAGATAAAATTATAGCTTCAAAATGTGCCATTGCCTTCTCATCGACAGTCGCACCTTTCAGCGCCTTGCCTGCGCCCGGTATCATACCGATAAGGTTTTCAAGCGGTCCCATCTGCTTTATCTGTTTCATTTGTTCAAGATAGTCGGTGAGCGTGAACTTGTTTTTTCGCATTTTTTCTTCAAGCTCTGCCGCCTGCTTTTCATCAAACGCCGCTTGTGCTTTGTCGATAAGTGTTAACACGTCGCCCATTCCTAAAATTCTGGACGCCATTCTGTCGGGATAAAACGGCTCGATATCCTCCATCTTTTCGCCGATGCCTGCAAACTTTATCGGTTTTCCGGTGATGTGCTTGACCGAAAGCGCCGCGCCTCCGCGTGTGTCACCGTCCAGCTTAGTCAGAACAACACCGTCAATATTTAGCAGTTCGTTGAATTTCTCAGCAACATTTACGGCGTCCTGTCCTGTCATGGAATCCACAACAAGCAGAATCTCAGTTGGATTTATCTGTGTTTTGATATTGTTCAGCTCATCCATTAACAGCTCGTCAATGTGCAGCCGACCTGCGGTATCGATAAAAACAATATCGTTCCCGTGTTTTTTTGCGTGTTCAACGCCGCTCTTTGCAATTTTAACTGCATCCTTTTCGCCGTCGATTTTATAAACAGGCACATCAACAGAATCACCGACAATGCAAAGCTGGCTTATTGCAGCCGGGCGGTAAATGTCACAAGCGACAAGAAGGGGGCGCTTGCCCTGCTTTTTAAAATAATTTGCCAGTTTTCCGCAGTGTGTGGTTTTACCCGTACCCTGAAGGCCCACCATCATTACAATCGTTGGCGGAGCTGAGGAAATTTTTATTTTTGATACCTGCGAGCCCATGATAGCCGTAAGCTCGTCATTTACAATTTTTATAACCTGCTGTGAAGGGGTGAGGCTTTCAAGCACGTCGCTTCCTACACAGCGCGCCGATACGTTATTCACAAATTCCTTTACGACTTTATATGAAACGTCTGCCTCCAGCAGTGCAAGCTTTATCTCGCGCATGGCGGTTTTAACGTCGCCCTCGCTCAGCCTGCCTTTGCGTTTCAGATTTTTAAAAGCCTGTGACAGCTTATCTGCAAGTCCTTCAAATGCCATGTAGTGCTCCTACTGTTTTTGTTCTGTAAGCGGTGACAGAACCGCTTGTATATCGTCACAAAATTCGGATATTTCAACCGAGCGGCAGTGCCGCGAATTGATATCCCGAATATTTTCTGTGAGATTTAAAACTTCGCTTACCTTTTCACCGATATTATGATATTTTTTATAAAACCCAAGCTTCTCTTCCATCTCAAAAAGTATAGCTTCGCCGCGCTTTATAGAATCACGGACTCCCTGGCGCGTAATTTTAGTATGCTGTGCAATTTCGGCAAGAGACAAATCCTCATTGTAGTACAATTCGAGCGCGTCAAGCTGCTTGTCAGTCAGTATTCCGCCGTAAAAATCCAGCAGAAGTGAAACCTTTAAGTCTTTCATATACCCTCCGTCTGTTGACACGAAGATGTGTAAAGCTTATTACTTTACACATTATACAGTATTTGTCTGCATTTGTCAAGAGTATATATGTGGAAAATATTAAACCGCGCAGCAAAAGCTGCGCGGAGATATTCAGTTTGCTGTCTGTAAGAAAATCGTTTCTATTGTTTTTCCGCTGCATTCCGGAGAGTAACGCCAAAAGTCAATTCTTTCTCCTTCAAACATATATTTAAGGGGTTCCGGTGAGCTTTGCTCTTCGATAGCTTCTACAACCGCAAGTTTTACTTTCATTTTTTCGGGTATAATACTTTTTATGTAAACGCTTACGCGGCTGCCGGCAGTGACGCCGGGAGTCAGCTCTGCGAGCCCTGCAAGGTTCGGCGTCAACTCTATAAATATACCGTAGCTTTCTATACTGCGCACGATTCCCGAAACCGTTTCGCCTGCGCGAAACATCTGTGCGTTTTGCTCCCACGTGCCCAGCAGCTCTTTGTGGGAAAGATTAATTCTTCCGGCTGCATAGTCTATCGACTTTACAACGGCCTTAATATCCATTCCCGCCGTGAACCTGTTTTTCGGGTGCTCAATTCTTGAAACGGAAATGTTGTCTATGGAAATCATGGAAATTATTCCGCAGCCTATATCGGCAAACGCACCGAACTGTTCGAGGTGTGTGACGCGAGCGTCTATAATATCGCCGGTTTGAAGTGTGTCGAAAATATACTTTTCACATTCCTCCTGTGCCTTTCTGCGTGAAAGGAAAGCAACTGTCTCGCCGTCGCGCTGAGCGATATTTGTTACCTTGAAGCAAACCATTTTATTTACTCGCGTTATAATAGCAACGTCTTTGACAGTTCCTTCTTTAATGCCCAGCGCCGCTTCATCACGCGGTATAATTGCTTTGATACTGCCCAGGCGCAGATGCAGGTTGTGTTCTGCGTCACACATGAGACAGCGCGCCTGTAAAATCTTTCCCTCGGCCATCGCTCTTGAAAGTCCCTTTATTCCGCAAAGGTAAACGCTGTCATTTGCATCAATTATACCCTCAGGTCTGTATTCCTGTTTTTTCATATTCAGCCCTCCGTTTATTGTCCTATAAAATTTATATGTGTCAGCGTTCAATTAATAACTGCTTTTTTTATATTTGCACTTTAATTTTGTAAAGCTCTGTGATATAATTACAAAATATAGAACTTATTTGGTCGGAGGAAATATGGACGTAAACGTCGGTGATATACTGCTGATGAAAAAACAGCATCCCTGCGGCGGGAAAAGGTTTGAGGTGCTGCGGATAGGCATGGATTTTAAAATACGCTGTATCACGTGCGGCAGGGAAGTGATGGTTCCTCGCAGTAAGGCGGAGCGAAATATAAAAAAAATCGAGGGCAAGGCTCCGCCTGCAATATAATTAAACGGAGAAGTAAATGATAGAAAAAATAAAAGAAATAAGTATACATTATGATGAGCTTGCAAAAAGACTGTCCGATCCGCAGGTGGTTGCGGACCGTGCGGTATATACTTCGTTGATGAGAGAGCATAAGCATCTTACTCCTATAATAGAAAAGTATAATGAATATACGGCTCATGAGGTAAGCTATAAGGAGGCTTGTGAACTGCTTGAAACCGAAACGGACGCGGAGCTGCGAGCACTTGCGGAGGAAACAATGCTTGCCGACAGGCAGGCGCTTTCCGAGTGTGAAAAGGAACTTAAAATATTATTGCTCCCTCGTGATGAGAATGATGATAAAAACGTTATTATAGAAATACGCGGCGGTGCAGGCGGCGAGGAGGCGGCTCTTTTTGCAGCCGATCTTTTTCGTATGTACACAATGTATGCCGAGACAAAAGGCTTTAAATATGAGGTTCTTAATCTCTATGAAACCGAGCTTGGCGGAATAAAGGAAATCTCTTTTTCAATCAGTGGGGAGGGCGCATATTCGCGCTATAAGTTTGAAAGTGGCGTTCACCGTGTCCAGCGCGTTCCGGAAACGGAGAGCGGAGGCAGAATACACACCTCCACTGTCACGGTTGCCGTTTTGCCTGAAGCGGAAGAGGTTGAATTTGAAATTAATCCCGCCGATCTTCAGATAGATACCTACCGTTCATCCGGCGCCGGCGGACAGCACGTAAATAAGACAGAAAGCGCTATCAGAATTACACATTTGCCGACAGGTCTTGTGGTTGAGTGTCAGGATGAGCGTTCACAGCATAAAAACAAAGAGCGCGCAATGAAAATTTTGCGCTCACGGCTTGTAGATATGGAGCGCGCAAAGAAAAACGCCGAAATCGCAAGTGAGCGCAAGTCGCAGGTAGGCACGGGAGACCGAAGCGAGCGCATACGTACCTATAACTATCCTCAGGGTAGAGTAACTGATCATCGTATAGGTCTTACTTTATATAAGCTTGAGCAGATTCTTAATGGTGCGCTTGACGAACTTATAGATGCTCTTGTAACAAGTGATCAGGCGGAAAAACTGAAAGGCGCGCAGGAGTAAATGAAAACGCTTGTTGATAAAATAGGTACCGATGCACCCGATAATTCTATTCTTCAAAAATATGCAGGGATAATTAAAAGCGGCGGACTTGTCGCTTTTCCGACCGAGACTGTGTACGGTCTCGGCGCGAATGCACTTGATGACAGTGCTGTCAGAAAAATTTTTGAGGTTAAAAACAGACCGGCAAATAATCCACTTATTGCCCATATCAGCAGTCTCGAAATGCTTGAAACAGTCGCTCGCTGTGTCCCGCAGGAACTTGAAAGGCTTTTTTTAGAATTTTGGCCCGGTGCGCTTACAGTAGTTTTGCAAAAGCGCGATAGTGTCCCGTTCTCGGTAACGGCAGGAGGTGATACGGTGGCTGTGCGTTGTCCGTCGCATCCGGTTGCAATCGAGCTGATACGTCTGTCAGGCGTGCCGATTGTCGCGCCGAGCGCTAATCTTTCAGGGCGTCCTTCACCTACATGCTTTGAACATGTATACTCGGACCTGTACGGTAAAGTTGCAGGAATAATCGACGGCGGAAGATGTGATATCGGTATTGAAAGCACCGTTGTGATCCCATCGGGAAAGTCTGCTCTCAAAATATTGCGCCCCGGCGCCGTTACTCCTCAGATGCTTGAAAGCTGTGGTTTTGAAACATCGGTAGATAAAAATGTTCTGACGCCCGTTAGGGATAATAATGCCGTTGTTGCATCGCCCGGAATGTTGTATCGTCATTATGCGCCGCGCGCTGCAATGGAGCTTGTAAGGGGAAACGATTTCGACGTTATAAGCTACATAAAGAATAAAATCTCGGAGAGCGGTGCCGGAGAAAGGATAGGTGTGCTTTGCTTTGACGGTGAGAGTGAGTTGTATAATAATGCGGTTGTTATAGAGTACGGCGCACCTGATAAACCCTTATCGCTTTCCAAAAATCTTTTTGCCGCTCTGCGCGGATTTGATGAGGCGGATGTGACAAAAATTTATGCACGCGTTATAGAACCATGTGGATTAGGGCTTGGCATTTATAACCGTATGCTTCGTGCGGCAAGCTTTAATGTGACGGCACTTTAGGAGGTCGCGATGATAGTTGCTGGAATAACCGGTCAGAGCGGGAGCGGCAAGACTACCGCTGCGCTTATATTTTCGCAGCTTGGTTTTTATCATATTGACTGCGATCGTCTTGTACATGAAAAGGTTTATAAAAATCCGCAGCTTTTAAAAACTATGGCGGATATGTTCGGTAAGCATTGTGTTTCCGATGGCGTACTCAACAGAAAAGAGCTTGGCAAAATCGTTTTTTCTGATAAAAAATCGTATGATATGCTTATGGAGCTTGTTATGCCGTATGTTAATTTTCAGATCAAATTTGAAATTATGCAATGTGGTGAAGAATCTGTGCTTGTTGACGCACCGATGCTGTTTGAATACGGTCTGGACAGTATCTGTACCGTGACGGTAGGTGTTGTTGCGCGGAATACCGTGGAACGAATCTGCAACCGTGACGGTATAAGCATATCCGAGGCTCAAAAACGGCTTGCAAATCAAAAAAATGCCGATTTTTACAGAGTAAACTGTAATTATGTGATTGAAAATGACGGTGATTTTAAATCGCTTGAAAAACGAGTGCGTGAAATTGCCGATAAAATTTTGAAAGGAACTTTTACTTGAGCAAAAGATACCTGCGCCCTGTTATTGTATTTTTATCGCTTATTGCGGCTTTTGTTTGTGCAGTGGCCGTGTTGCGTTTTATATATCCACGTAAGTATTCGGACTATGTTTCGGAGTATGCTAAACGTTATAATATAAGTGAAAATCTCATATATGCCGTCATAAAGTGCGAAAGCGGCTTTGAACCTTATTCTGTTTCCGGTCTTATGCAGATAACTCCGGATACGCTTCAATGGGCGGCGATGAAGTCGGGAGATACCGGTGTACTTGCAAGCGTTCTTTATGATGCTAAATCAAATATAAAGTACGGCTGTTGTATTTATTCGCTTTTTCTCAGCGAATTCGGCGAAGAATCTGTAGCTCTGGCGGCATATAATGCAGGTAGGGGAAATGTGCTGAAATGGCTCTCCGACAGTGAGCACTCCGATGACGGTATTTTGCTTAAAAGTATTCCTTTCCCCGAAACGGAAAAGTACGTGAAAAAAGTTTTAACGGTCAAGCGTATATATGAACTTATTTATTAGGAGGATTTTTTATGTCTGACAATCTTATTTATAAAAAGAAGAATATTTTTGAGGAAAGCTCGGAACACGGCGAAATTTTTGCAGTCAGTGACAGATACATAGAATTTTTAAATACATGTAAGACTGAGCGGGCGTGTACACGTTATTTTGTTGAACGGGCGAAAAAAAACGGATTTAAAGCTCTTGACTTTAAAAAAAATCTTAAGCCGGGAGACAAATTTTATGCGTTGAACAGAGATAAGTCTGTATTTTTCGGTATTATGGGCAGTAATCCGGAAAGTGACGGAATTCATTATTGTGCGGCTCATATAGATTCTCCGCGTCTCGATTTAAAACCTCAGCCGCTTTGTGAGGACAATGGCATTGCCATGCTTAAAACACACTATTACGGCGGAATAAAAAAGTATCAGTGGACTGCTCTGCCGCTTGAAATGGAGGGCGTGGCTGTTACCCGCGACGGGAAAACCGTCGATTTTTCTCAAAACGGATATACATTTTGTATAACGGATCTTTTGCCGCATCTTGCTTCGGAGCAGGCGGGCAAAACGCTCGGAAAAGCAATCGAGGGAGAGGATTTGCGTATTATTTGCGGTACAATAGGCGGACAGACTGAAGATAATGATAAAGTTAAATTTAATGTGCTGAAAATATTGAATGAACGTTACGGAATAACCGAGCGGGATCTGATTTGTGCGGAAATCAGCTTTGTACCTCAGCTTCCTGCTTCAAGCGTCGGCTTTGACAAAAGCCTTATCGGCGCTTATGGTCACGATGACAGAATTTGCGCATGGACGGCATTTGAAGCGTTGATGGAAGCTAAGCCTTCCGGGCGCACGCTGCTTGTTGCGCTTGTCGATAAGGAAGAAACCGGCTCTGACGGAGTCACCGGCGTGCAAAGCAGCTATTTTGACATGGTTGTTGATAAAATATGCGAAAGCTGCAACAAGCATCTTGTGAATCTTAAAAGTAAATGTTTATCGGCGGATGTGAACGCCGCATTTGACCCTATATATCCTTCAGTTCTTGACAAACAGAATGCGAGTATTCTCGGTTGTGGACCTACCGTTACAAAGTATACGGGTGCACGGGGTAAATCAGGCACGTCAGATGCGTCTGCCGAGACAATGGCATACTTTGCCAACCTGTTTGATAACAATAACGTTATTTGGCAGTCGGGACTTTTGGGTAAGGTGGACGCCGGAGGCGGCGGTACGGTCGCAAAATACATTGCCAACCGCAATGTCGATACGGTTGATATCGGTGTCGGACTTTTGTCAATGCACGCGCCTTATGAAATAGCCTCCAAGGCGGACGTTTTTGAAACGGTTCGGGCATTTAGGGTATTTTTGGAGGACTGAGTATTATAGTGCCGTAACCAGTCTTTTATATGCGGCGGAAAGGTGAAAAAACATGAAAAATTGCGGATTTATTCCGACTGACATTCTGATTCCTGCAAGCGCAGATATGACAAAGTGGAGCTGCGTTGCCTGCGACCAGTATACAAGCGAGCCGGAGTATTGGAGGTCGGTTGAAAAAACAGTGGGCGACAGCGTTTCTACTCTGTCGCTTATGCTTCCCGAAATATATCTTGACGATTCTGAATCCCGTTTTGAAAAAATCACAAAATCTATGAGAGAATATCTCAATTCGGGCGTGTTTAGGGAGATTAAGGACAGTTTTGTTTACGTTGAACGAACTCTTGCAGACGGTAGAGTGCGGCGCGGTCTTGTGGGTGCGATTGATTTGGAAATATATGATTTTTCCAAGGATACGAAAGCTCTTTGCCGTCCGACAGAGGCAACCGTGACCTCACGCCTGCCCGCGCGCGTCAAGGTGCGCGCAAAGGCGGCTGTAGAAATGCCGCATATAATGATGTTGCTAAACGATCCGCAAAAAACCGTAATTGAGCCATACTCGGAGAAAAAAGCCGCGCTTGAAAAGCTGTATGATTTTGAACTTATGCAGAGCAGCGGACATATTTGCGGCTATCGAGTGCATGGAAAGAACGTTGTTTTGGCGATGTCAGCAATTGAAAAGCTGTATGCGGATTCCGAAGATGAAACTCCTATGCTGTATGCCATGGGAGATGGTAATCATTCACTTGCCGCCGCAAAACAGTATTATGAAATGCTCAAGGATAAGCTTGGTCAAAAGGCAAAAAATCATCCGGCAAGATATGCGCTTTTGGAGCTTGTAAATCTTCATGACAGTTAGGGTGCTATTTGATGTTGATACCGATAAATTCATGCGTGAATTTGCAGATTTCTGCGGTCTTAAAGCGGGAGTGCATGACGGACAGATATTTACAGTCATAATCGGAAAAAGTGAGCAAAAATACACCTTTACTAATCCCCGTGGAGCTGTAACAGTCGGTAATATCCAGGATTTTATTGATGAATACACCAAAATAAACGGCGGGAAAACCGACTATATTCACGGTGAGGAGGTTGTCAAAACGCTTGCTTCACAGCCGCGGCGTATTGGTTTTATTGTTGACGGTATAAGCAAAAGCAGCTTTTTTGACGTGATAAAAAAAGACGGCATACTCCCAAGAAAAACATTTTCTATGGGGCACGCCGCCGATAAGCGTTTTTACCTTGAGTGCAGACGCATAACGACCGATTGAAATTTACATAAACCGATATACAAACCCGCCCGGAACATTGTCCTGGGCGGGTTATATGTTCTTTTAGGCTAAATGATGTACTTCTTTACCGATTCGGGTGCGCTGTGTGCGTCTGCCGAAACAAGCACGGTGATGGTGGTGCTTTCCACAACCTTTTCCAAGTCTGCAAGAGTTTCACCTAATTTTTCAAGGTCATTGCCGGTAATTTTAAGCGCGCCGTCAACAAAAACTGATGAAATATCGTAGTTGCACGCCAAAAGTCCCTTTATAAATCCGCTGAACGCATCAAAGCCGCTGATTCCGTAATCTTTAATGTTAATCAGTCTTACCTGTGAGGATATATCGTATTTGAGACCGTCTCCGTATTCAAGACATACAATATGTCCCTTTTCGGTATCGACTGAGGAATTTACCATCTCAATCAGACGTTTGGTTTTCCCGGTGCCTTTTGTTCCGATAATTACTTTAATCATGTTGAAACTCCTTTCACCGCGTGTAAGCGGAGGTGAATTACAAGTACCTTGGAACAAACAGTATCATGACCACCTTTTCCGAAACGATCTTGTTCGTTTGAGAAAATCTTTTGGTCAGATATTTTATCTGCCTGTGTAGGGTACAGGTCGTTATTTCCTGCCGATTTTCTCGTTAATTTCGGCTGTTTCCTTTTCATAGCCCGGCTTTCCGAGCAGTGCAAACATATTCTTTTTGTACGCTTCGACTCCCGGCTGGTCAAACGGATTTATTCCGAGCAGATATCCTGACAGTGCGCACGCCTTTTCAAAAAAGTAAACGAGATATCCGAAATTGTATTCGTCGTATCTGTCAAACTCCAAAATGATATTTGGAACGCCGCCGTCGGTGTGAGCAAGCACTGTACCCAAAAAGGCATTATCGTTGACATACTGAACCGTTTTACCCGAAAGGAAGTTGAGACCGTCAATGTTTCCGTCAACCTCGGCAAGTGTGATGTTGCGCTTAACTTCTTTGGATTTCAGCACCGTTTCAAATATGCAGCGGTTGCCCTCCTGGATAAACTGTCCGAGCGAATGCAGGTCGGTTGAAAAGTTGGCGGAGGATGGGAAAATTCCCTTGTTGTCTTTGCCCTCGCTTTCTGCCATAAGCTGCTTAAACCATTCTCCAAAATAGACTGCGCACGGTTCATAGCTTATCAGCATTTCAATGCTTTTGTTTTTTCTGAGCAGTATGTTTCTGTCAACGGCGTACTTGTAGCATTCATTGTCCTCTGTCAGAAAATCGCACCTCGCGTCCGCTGCGCCGCGCATCATGCTGTCAATATCGGCTCCGGAAACCGCTATGGGCAAAAGACCCACTGCGGTCAGCACAGAGTAGCGACCGCCTACGTCATCGGGCACAACAAATGTTTCATATCCCTGTTCGTCGGCCAGTGACTTAAGCGTTCCGCGCGATTTATCTGTCGTGACAAAGATGTGCTCTTTTGCACCCTCTGCACCGTATTTCTTCTCAGCCATTTCCTTAAATATTCTGAATGCGATTGCAGGCTCGGTAGTTGTTCCTGATTTTGAAATTACATTTACGGAAAAGTCCTTACCCTCGCACAGGCTTATAATATCGTTTAAATAGTCCGCGCTTATGTTATTGCCTGCAAAGTAAATGTCCGGAGTATTTTTTTTCAAATTGTTGTAAAGCTGTGAGTGTACAAATTCAATCGCGGCTCTGGCTCCGAGATAAGAACCGCCGATTCCGATTACTATAAGTATGTCGGAATTGTTTTTTATTTTATCGGCTGCCGCTTTTATTCTTGCGAACTCTTCCTTATCATAATTAAGAGGCAGGTCGAGCCAGCCCAAAAAATCGTTCCCCTGTCCTTTTTTTGAGTGCAGCTGGTTATGTGCGACCTCAACATAAGGTTTTAGATATTCACGTTCCGATTCGTTAATAAATAAATCAACGTATTTTCTGTTTACGGATACAGACATGTTTTTATAATTCTCCTTTTTGTACTTATGACTGTATAATATCATATTATAATGACATATTCAAGTCTAAAGAATTAAAAAATAGTTTAATATTGCCATAAACATATCAAAAACTCCTGCTTTCGGTACTTCCTCCTGTGCTTCTATATTACATGAGCTCAGAACTTCACCGTTTAGAACGAGCTTTGCCTCTCCTAATTTCTGACCCTTTTCAACCGGGGCCATTACGTCTTCGCATAATGTAATTTCGCATTTTATATCTTTTTCGGTTCCTTTTTCCACCAAAAGATTCATCATCTGCTGCATTTGCGGTTGCACCGTTTCGGCTTTCCCCTTAATAACCTTTACCGGCATGAGCTCCTGTTTGTCGGCACTGTACAGCGCATATTTTGAAAAACCGTAGTTTAAGAGCGTTTTGGCGTCGGCATTGCGCTCGTCGGAGGACGGAGCGGCCATAATAACGGCGATCAGTTCCATTCCGTTGTCCTCCGCTGTGGCGGATATGCAGTACATGGACTCCTTGGTATATCCGGTCTTAAGACCTGTCGCTTTGTCGTAAAAACGGATCAGCTTGTTTGTGTTTGTCAGACCGAATTGTCCGCCTCGAATACTGTCCATCCATATTTTTGTGTACTTTTTGATGTCATCATGTTTTAAAAGCTCGCGGGACATCATGGAAATATCTCTTGCGGTTGTAAGATGTCCTTCCGCTTCAAGACCGGTACAGTTTTTGAACGATGTATTTGTCATTCCCAATTGCTGCGCCCGTTCGTTCATTTTAATTACAAATTCGTCAACAGAACCTGCAATATGCTCTGCCATAGCAACGCACGCATCGTTTGCCGAAGCAACTACGATGCACTTTAACATATCGTCGACGGACATTTGCTCATTCTCTTTTAGATATACCTGAGAGCCGCCCATGGATGTTGCGTATGCAGATGCGGTCACCGTGTCGTTATAATTTAACTGTCCGTTTTCAATGGCTTCCATTATTAATAATATAGTCATTATTTTTGTGACGGAAGCCGGGCGCATTTTTTCGTCCGGATTTTTTTCGTAAAGCACCCGTCCCGTTGTCTTTTCTACAAGTATTGCGCTTGGCGCCGTTATCTCCGGACCGCCATCTGCATATGTGAAAACAGTGCTGGAAATCATGATGACGGCGGCAGTGATGAGTGAAATAATTCTTTTCATCGTTATCCTCCCTTATCTTATTTTCTAAAATATATGTACCTGTTTTGTTTTAAATGACAATACGCACAGCGGCGGCAAATTAAATATTGTAAAATAGTAACAAAAATATCGCATTTAGTAGTATATATGCAACATGAAGATATGCCCTTTAAGCAACGCATTTGCTATAATAATTATGTATTATTGTATCTATAATACAGTTTTAAAACCAGAGAGGAAGAAAGTTATGAAGCAAACAACAAAGCGTGTTCTGTCAATGATTCTGACTCTGCTTATGCTTGTTTCGGCATTGTCTGTCTTTACTTTTGCCGAAAACAATTTTGAGCCGGACGACGAATACTATGACAGAATCATC
>CABULU010000023.1 GCA_902492505.1 uncultured Eubacteriales bacterium | reverse complement strand
CCTCAGGAGATGTCTCAAGACGAACAAGAACGACCTTTTCACCCTTGTCAGCCCATGCCTTGGCGTCGTCTGCCGTGAATACAATTTTACCGCAGGCAGCGCCGGGGGAAGCGGCGAGCGCTCTTGCAACGGGCTGAGCCGCCTTGAGAGCCTTTGCGTCAAACTGCGGATGAAGAAGTGTATCAAGGTTACGCGGGTCAATCATTGCAACCGCTTCTTTGTCTGAAATCATACCAACAAGGTCGCAGGCGATCTTGAGTGCGGCGGCAGCAGTTCTCTTACCGTTTCTGGTCTGGAGCATGTAAAGCTTTTTGTCTTCAATGGTAAACTCCATGTCCTGCATATCGCGGTAATGATTTTCAAGCTTATGGCAAATCTCTACAAACTGATTATATACTTCGGGCATAACGTCCTTGAGCTGATCGATTGTCTGCGGTGTACGAACGCCTGCAACAACGTCCTCACCCTGAGCATTCATAAGAAACTCGCCGAACAGCTTCTTCTCACCGGTGGCGGGGTTGCGTGTAAATGCAACGCCTGTACCTGATGTTTCGCCCATGTTGCCGAATGCCATCATCTGTACGTTGACGGCTGTACCCCATGAATAGGGGATATCGTTGTCACGTCTGTAAATGTTTGCTCTCGGGTTGTCCCACGAACGGAAAACAGCTTTGATAGCGCCCATCAGCTGCTCTTTGGGATCGGTCGGGAACTCGGCGCCGATTTTCTCTTTGTATTCAGCCTTGAACTGATTTGCAAGCTCTTTGAGGTCGTCAGCCGTCAACTCGACGTCCTGGGTTACGCCTTTTTCGGTTTTCATCTTGTCTATGAGCTCTTCAAAGTATTTTTTGCCGACTTCCATAACAACGTCGGAATACATCTGGATAAATCTTCTGTAACAATCCCAAGCCCAGCGGGGATTGCCGGACTTCTTTGCCATGACGTCTACAACCTGCTCGTTAAGACCGAGGTTGAGGATTGTATCCATCATGCCGGGCATTGAAGCGCGGGCGCCTGAACGGACTGATACAAGGAGCGGGTTTTCCATATCGCCGAACTTTTTACCGGTGATTTCCTCCATTTTTACAATGTGCTCCATGATCTGCGCCTGGATTTCATCGTTGATTTTCTTGCCGTCCTCGTAGTACTGCGTGCAGGCTTCCGTTGAAATGGTGAAGCCCTGCGGTACGGGAAGACCGAGATTCGTCATTTCAGCAAGGTTTGCACCTTTGCCGCCGAGGAGATTTCTCATCGTGGCATTGCCCTCACTGAACAGATAAACGAATTTTTTTGACATATTTTTTACCTCCAAAAAAGAATATACATATTTAAACGGCTGCCTTGCCGCCGCTGATAACAAATAAATGCAAAACAGCATGGAAAAACCTGCCTTTTACACATGCTGCCGGTAAAAAGCGGGTGTTTTCATATTTGTTATTATAATATTATAACATATTTTTCCGATTAAACAACCTTTTTTTCAGTTTTAAGGATTATTTATCAAAATCTACAAAATTATGTCCGTGCCTGTCCCCGTCTCGGTTATTATTGACAAACTTGAACTATTCTTAAAATACCCTTGAAAAAATAAAGCTTACTTGTTAAAATATAAATGAGATTATGCGGGAGGGAGACTGACTGATGAAGCGTTTTTGTATTTTCTACGGTTTATGTACCCACCCGAAAATTATCTGACCGTCTTGGTATTGCTATATCCGGACGGTTTTTATATTGCAGGAGGATTAGCAGAAAAATGATTACTCACGGTAAAAACATTAAGATTTTTGCGGCAAATGCTTCTCAGAAGGTGGCGCATGGTATAGCAGAGAGGATGGGGCTTCCGCTCGGCGACAGTGTTGTTAAGACCTTTTCTGACGGTGAGATTTCCGTTTCCATCAATGAGACCGTACGTGGTTCGGATGTATTTTTAGTACAGTCTACAAATCAGCCGGTCAATGACAATCTTATGGAAATGCTCATAATGATAGACGCATTCAAGCGTGCGTCTGCCGGTCGTATTACCGCGGTCATTCCCTATTTCGGCTATGCGCGTCAGGACAGAAAGGCAAAATCTCATGACCCCATCTCGGCAAAGCTTGTTGCAGACCTTATCGGTGCAGCCGGCGCGGACCGTGTGCTGACAATGGATTTGCATGCGGCTCAGATTCAGGGCTTTTTCAATGTGCCTGTCGACCACCTGCTCGGCGTTCCGATTCTTGCGCCGTATTTTCAGAATATGATAAACAACGGAAAGGACGTTACGGTTGTTTCTCCGGATCTCGGCTCTGTTACCCGCGCACGTAATTTCGCCGCTAAAATAAATGCTCCTCTTGCCATTGTGGACAAGCGCCGCCAGCAGGCAAATGTCTGTGAGGTTATGAATATAATCGGCGATGTTAAAGGCAAGCGTGTTGTTCTTGTTGACGATATGATAGATACTGCGGGAACCCTCTGCAATGCTGCAAAAGCTCTTGTTGAGGTAGGCGGTGCTACGGAAGTTTATGCCTGCGCAACTCACGGCGTTCTTTCGGGTCCCGCGTTGGAGCGTATAAAGGACAGTGTTATAAAGCGTGTAGTGCTTCTTGACACAATCGAGTGTCCTGAGGAGAAACAGCTTGATAAGATTACATATCTGCCTGTAGCGCCCATTTTCGCGGACGCAATCAAGCGCATTTATGCGGATGAGCCCATGTCCTCCCTCTTTGTGTAAAATATACCTTGAATATATGTCACCTCGTTTTATAAAACGAGGTGACATATTTGTCATTTTCACCAAAAAGGACAAGTGGATTTTTAAAATTAAATGCCGGTCTTTAAAAATTAATATTTTATTAAGAAATGGCTTGCAAAAGTATTTATTTCGTTTATAATACTGCTTGAAAGATGAAGCTCTTTCAATATGAGAAACACACCATTATAATGAACATTCGGGGGACATTCAGAATGAAAAAGTATGAGTTTGTGTTTTCTAACCTGAAGGGCTACCGATTCAGGTTTTCCTGCACAATGGTAGCTACGGTGCTGAATGGTTTTTTGGCGCTGCTGCCCACGGTCATTATCGGTTATATCGTGGACAATGTGCTTTATAACAAGCAGGGCTTTTCCCAGTCGGAGCGTATTGACAAGTTGTGGACTTATGTAATAGTTCTCATAGCTATAACGCTTGCGACTACAACAATTCGGTTTGTAAACCGTGAAATTTGTTATTTTACAGCGCAGCACGTTGCAGTCGGTATCCGTTCAAAGCTGTATGCCAAGCTTCAGACGCTTGATTTTGCGTTTTATACTCAAAATGCAAGCGGCGAGCTTATTTCTCAGCTCTCTACCGATGTGAATGTGATACATGATTTTTTCGGAAATATACTCTATACATTTGTTCGTGACTGTTCCATGCTTGTGTTCACCTTTGTGGTTCTTGCTACAAACAGCTGGATTGTCACGCTGATGCTGCTTGTATTTCTTCCTGTTATAGTTGTTCTTGCTCTTATTCTTTATCGTGCGACAAGGATGCTTCACCGAATGCTGCGTGATAAGTTTTCCGATATAAATAGTTATGTAAATGAAAATCTGGGTGCGTACAGGGTTGTAAAGGCGTTTGCACGTGAGGACTATGAAATTGAACGGCTTACAAAGGAGAGCTCGGAATACCGTGATATGGCGGTAAGCAATACCAAAAAGCGTTTGAATTACGCTACTCCGATTCATATTGTGTCTGAGTTTATGCGTATATTTTCACTCTGTGCCTGCGGTATTTTAATAGTGGCGTATCCTCAGACAGGGCTTACTGTCGGAAGTCTTACCGTGTTTACATCGCTTGTTTTGACAATAGCTGCGCGTGTGCGTGAACTGTCTGTTGTTATTTCGCAGTTCCAGCAGTTCGGCGTATCCGTTAATAAGGTGACAACGCTCTATGATTCGATGCCGGATATCGATAACGGCGAGCAGATAGAGAGCACAATGGGCAAGGTTCGCAAGATAGAGTTTCGTGATGTGACGCTCATTTTGGACGGACATATGATTTTGGATCATGTCAGTTTTAAAATACATGCCGGCGAAACGGTCGCTATTATGGGACCGACGGGCGCGGGAAAAACGATACTTATTTCCATGCTGCTGCGTCTCTATGACCCGTCATGCGGACAGATTCTTGTAAACAATGTTGATATACGAAACATGGATCTCAACGAGCTGCGTAAAATGATAGCTCTAAGTACGCAGGATGTATTTCTGTTTTCGGACACGATTGACGGAAATATAGCTTATTCCAATCCCGACATGCCCATTGAGGATGTCAAACGGTTTGCCGAGTGTGCGCAGGCGGCTGATTTTATAGAAAAGCTGTCGGAGGGCTACGATACCATTATCGGAGAGCGCGGCGTCGGTCTTTCTGGCGGTCAGCGTCAGCGCATTGCGCTCGCGCGCGCTGTTGCAAAAAATTCCTCTATAATAATTCTTGACGATACTACCTCTGCCGTTGATATGGAAACGGAATCGCTCATACTTAAAGAGCTTGCTAAGATTACCAATAAAATAAAGATTATAGTAGCTCAGCGCATAACCTCAGTTGTAGATGCCGATAAGATATTGGTTATAGAAAATGGTCGTATTACCGAGGAGGGTACCCATGAAGAGCTTGTCGCCCGCGGCGGCTACTATACGTCTATCTATAACATAAGCCAGCAGGGCAGCGCGGAGGTGGTTTGAGATGGCACGCAATAAATTTGATATTGACGAAGAGCTTGAAACTCCATTTAATATAGCCAATTTCAAACGGTGTAAAAAATACATCAAAAACAGCGCCTCAATGCTGATTATCGGTGCCGTACTCAGCTTGCTTGCTACGGTATTCGCTCTGTGCGGACCGTATTTTGTGAAGATGGTAATTGACAATATCGAAAAACAGCAGGCGGCAGGTACGGCCGAAATTTCGCCCATTATTTTGATTTGCGGACTGTATGTTCTTTGCGTTCTGCTCAGCGAGGCGTGTACCTATTTCAGAACGCTTGTTACATCCAAGGCGGGTCAGCAGATAATACATGAAATCCGCGTTGATATTTTTTCGCATATACAGAAGCTGTCGTTTAACTATTTTGACAGCCGCCCTCGCGGCAAGATACTCGTGCGTGTCGTGCATTATGTAAATAATGTCGCCGACTTTTTGTCCAACGGACTTATTAATATAGTGGTACAGTTTCTGACTGTATTCATTATTATATTCTTTATGCTGTCGCTTGACGTGAAGCTATCGCTTATTGTTTTGTCCGGTCTGCCTATATTTATTATATATATGGTGCTTATCCGCGGGCGTCAGCGCAGAGCGTGGACTGACCATTCGGCAAAAAATTCAAATGCAACCGCATATGTCAGTGAATCGATAAACGGTATGCAGATAACTCAGGCGTTTAACCGTGAGGAGATAAACCAGGGTATTTATGATACGCTGCTCGAGAAAATGCGCAAATCCTTTCTTAAAGCGGCTACTATTAATAACAGCATACCGTTTATTATAGAGAATCTCTCCAACTTTGTCAGGGCGTTTTTGTATGTTGCCGCTATTGTGCTGTTTGTAAACGATCAGTATTCGGCGGGTACCATTGTTGCTATGGGCTCTTATGCCTCCCGTTTCTGGGGGCCTATCCAGAGCATCGGTGATATTTATAATCAGCTTATCAATACCGGTTCCTATCTTGAACGAATTTTTGACACAATCGACGAAAAAGTGGAAATTGAGGATGTACCCGGAGCGTATGAACTTCCTGCAATCCGCGGCGAGGTTGAGTACGACAATGTGACCTTTGCGTATGAGCAGGGGCACAATATCCTTGAAAATGTGAGCTTTAAGGTTAAGCCGGGACAGAGTGTTGCGCTTGTCGGACCGACCGGTGCGGGAAAGAGCACTATCGTCAATATACTCTGCCGCTTTTATGACATTCAAAAAGGCGCTATCAGAATTGACGGGCACAACATTCATGACGTTACGCTGAAATCCCTGCGTTCCAAAATGGGAATTATGCTTCAGGACAGCTTTATTTTCTCGGGTACAATAAAGGATAATATCCGTTACGGCAAGCTGGACGCTACGGATGATGAGATAATCGCCGCTGCAAAAACTGTCTGCGCCCATGATTTTATTATGGAGCTTGAGGATGGCTATGATACCGAAGTTAATGAGAAGGGATCGATGCTTTCGCAGGGTCAGCGCCAGCTAATCTGCTTTGCACGTACCGTTATTTCAAATCCGGCGATTCTGATTCTTGATGAGGCAACCTCGTCTATTGATACAGAGACAGAGCAGTATGTTCAGCGCGGCATTGAGGAAATGATGCAGGGACGTACCTCTTTTATTATTGCCCACAGGCTTTCCACAATTATCAACTGCGATACAATAATGTACATTGACCAGAAGGGGATAATGGAGACCGGCTCTCATGATGAGCTGCTCAGCAAGGGCGGTTACTATCATGACCTTTATACCGCACAGCTTATGGAAACAGAACCGACCGAGCATGCGGAAGTTTAATAAATAAACGCATTGCAGAAAACATCTGCAATGCGTTTTTACCTATTTATATATATAGGTATAAGCAATAAAAACTGCATTATTTTGTCGTTGGGGAGTCTGCTTTTTAAGCCTAAAAAATAAAAAATTAAAAATTAACATTTTTTGTGATGAAATAACAAAAGACAAGCTCGGTTTTTATTGATAAGCACCAAAAAACGCTGTTTTAAGTTATTCTAAAAGCTATTTTATACCATAATGATTGTACAGTTTGCACTAAAAAATCACCAACGATTTGGATAAAACGTCAAATTTGTATTAAATTTTGTTAGTTACATTTTTGAAATATATTGACTATTTGCGTTTTATATTATATAATACATTTACTTTTATACTTAGAGGTGTAATATGAAAAAGAGAATCTTATCATTAATCTTGACTGTATTGATGATGTTATCGCTCTTCTCGGCATTTTCCATCGATGCTTTTGCCGCGGGGGGTGCGATTGAGTTTACCTATAAGCCTACGGTTTATTTCGGCGGCGGCGGTGAATATAACATCGTCTGGAAAACAAATACAAGGAGTGTGGGCTATGTCACCTATCGTTACGGCGGCAAGTCCTATACGGTTTACGACGAGGAGGGCGGCGTTGTCCGTTCTGATGACTCTATTCACAGCGTAAGGGTTCCGCAGGAGCATCTTGATGCTGCCGGCTCGTACGAGGTTACCTCCGTTTCTGTCGGCTCGCGTAAGGATTACAGCTTTGATGTCGGAATGTCCGTTACTGTTTCCAGCTCCTTTACCGGATATCATGATCAGAAGGAAATCAAATTTGCATTCTTTTCGGATACGCATTTAGAGCCAAATAATAAGAAAACGCTGGACGCATCCAAAATGCATCTTGACAGCTTTATGGGCGGTGCGGATGTTATTGTTTTAAACGGTGATATTCCGAATAATATGCCGACCGAGGCGTATTTTGACCTTATTCTTGAAATTGCCAATACTTTGTCGGGCGGCACTGTTCCTGTGTTGTATGCCAAGGGCAACCATGAGTGCCGCGGTTACTTTGCACAAAAGCTTTATAAGTATCTTGTATTTAACACCAATGAGTTTTACTGTCAGTGGGATTACGGTCCCGTATCCGGAATTACCATTGATATAGGCGAGGATAAAGAGGACGACCATCCGGAGTATTACGGCGTTGACGATATGGACCACTATTTTGACGAGCAGGAAGTCTGGCTTGAGAATATGGGTGGTTATTCCGAAGACAGCCAGTACCATATTTCCATCGGTCACTCTCCAACATTTATAGACCGCTATAAGACGCTTGATTATGCCAACAATATGAAAAACTATGAGACCGATGTTCTTGTCTGCGGTCATTCTCATGCGTCAAAGTTTGTTCCTGCAACGGACAGAGGCAATAAGATAGGTATTCCGACCGTGCATGACGGCGGACATACAAATAATGATACCATGCGCACAACGCTGCTCACAATGTCAAACGGTACTTATCATTTCAAGGCATTTACGGAAACCGGCGGCGTGGCATGGGAGCAGACGCTGGAGACTAACCGCAAGGCCAAATCTCCGTCCTCGTCTGTAAGTGAGCCTGCAGATACACCTGCTGAGGATAATGACAAAACAGCTGAAACTGATACAGACAACGAGCAGCCTGAGACCGTTGAGAACGATACCACACCTGTGGATATCCCGACTGCTGCCGGTATTTCCACAATGTCTCTCAAGGGTGCGGGAGACACCACCTCTATAACGGTTAAGCCGGTTGTTTTTGACTGCGGATACTACTACAGTGTTGTTTGGCAGACAACTGCCGGAAACGAATGTGCCGGCTATGTTGAGGTCACAAACGGCTCTGCCAAATACAGTTATATGGATTCCTTTGCCGGCAAGCTGCGTACAGAAACCACGCACTCGGTTAAAATACCAAAGACAGTCTTTAACGGTGCAACTTATTATGTAAGAAACAGAGTTGTTACCTGTTACGGTATGTATGGTATCGTTGGTAACCCGAAGACTTCTTACGGTCCTTATGTAAATGGCGGCGCAATTAAGTTTGTAGGTGATTCAGAGAATAAGGCGAAGAAATATAATATTGCAGTGTTTGCCAATACACCTGTGGAGAGCAACGACGCTAATGCGGTTAAAAATTCGTTTACCGGAAACCCGAACCTCATTGTTTCACTCGGCGATATGGTAAATTCCATTAATACCGAAGAGGATTTCGGAAATTACCTTAGATTTATGAACATTGTGTCAAACGGTGGGGCGATTCCTGTTCTTTATCTGCGCGGTGAGGGTGAATCCAAGGGTGAGTTTGCGGCAAATATCGGAAGATATATACGTAATACCACTGACACTGCTGTTATCGGCAAGTTCTACTTGAATACCTCTATCGGAGAAATTGCCATTGTAGGCCTTGATACTGCAACAAGCGCAAATGATAAGGCAGCTCAATATAACGGTTATGCTGCGTTTGACAGTATACGTGCAGAGCAGAATGCCTGGATGGATGACTATATTTACAACAACTTTGTTAATAAATACAATATTGTTTTTGCCAACGGCGACGGTCTTGACAATTATTTGGGAGTAAACTTTGCAAAGAGCTTTACAAGACTGGAAACAAACCTTGTAGTTACTGCCGGAACAGGCAAGTCTTCATTTACTGACCGCGGAAATCTTAACGCCATTGCAACCTGCGGTTCTCCTGCGGGTGACAATACTATGGGTCTTATGATTACCTGTCAGAATGATGAAATATCGGTCAGAACGCTCGGTGAGGGTGCTAAGGATCTGGGTACCGTAGATATTACCGTATCTTCTGCAAAGAATGATACCTCAACTCCGACAGATCCTGATGACCCTGATGATCCCGGTAACAATAACTCCGGTAACGGCAACGGTGACAACGGCAACTCGGACAATAACGGCGGTAATAATTCCGGAAACAACAACGGTAACGGAAATAACTCCGGAAATAATAACGGCGGCTCCGATTACGATGATGACTACAATAAAGGTGACGGTGATAGCAACGGTGGTGAGACCATTTACGAGCCGGGCGAGTTTGACGGAATTGACGGAGACATGTATGTAAGAACCATTCCGGACGGCTGGTATAGAGATTATAAAGATATAGGCTTTAAGTACGCTGTTGTCACGTCAATTACTGCCAACGGCACAACAACAGAGAGCGTATTTATTGAGATCGTATCCAATCTTGTCGGTATAGACCATTCTCTTTATGATGCAAGTACAAAGGCTGACAAGGCTGCTGCTTGGGCTGAGGAATACGGTATATACAGCGGCTATCTCGGCGGTGAAAATATTCTTACAGACGGTGTTATAAACACAGTTGTTACAGGACTTTTTCCGACAGAATCGGCTGAGTAATTTAAATTATGTTGCGGCGCAGCAAAAAGCTGCGCCGCATATTTTTATATTAAAAAATACCCCCGCATCTGTAATATATGTGCAGGGGTACTTGACTTGATTTTGTTAAACAAACTCTCTCTATATCTTACCTTCAATCATATGATTTACAAGCTCACATGCTCTGTCAATATATAAACCGGTGTCTGCCGCTGCTTTTTCAGTGTAAACCTTTGCATTCGGCAGCAGCTTTTTATCGCTTCTGTAAAGTACGAAGGGCACGGGATCTGACACATGCGTCATCAGAGACAGCGGGGTAGGATGATCCGGCATAAGCAGGATTGTGAAAGGCTCCCCACGCTGTTCCATTTGAGGAATAACGTATCCTAAAATTTCTCTGTCTATTGCTTCTACGGATTCTACCTTGTGCTTATGGTCGTTGTGATGTCCGCACTCATCTGCCGCTTCAACATGGATGTAAACATAATCATATCCGCTGTCAAGAAACTCGACAGCTGCTTTCGCTTTCCCGGCAAAGTTTGTATCATAGTTTCCTGTGGCGCCCTCTACTTCTATACATTTGTGCCCGGCGCAAATCCCAATTCCTTTGATAAGGTCAACAGCTGATATAACTCCGCCCTTTATGCCGAACTTTTCTTCAAACGATGTGACGGCGGGCTTTGTTCCTTCACCCCAGAACCAGCAAGAATTTGCGGGATTTTTACCTTGAGCCATCCTTTTTATGTTAATAGGGTGATTTTTCAAAAGCTCGCGTGATTTCTTCATCATGCTCAGCAGAAGCTCACTGTTTTCTCCTTTTGGCAGATGTTCTTTAATCGGTTTTAATGAAATATCATGCGGCGGAGTCATAATACCGCCTGTTTTAGCTCCCTTGATAACAAGGCAGTGGCGGTAGCTTACGCCGGCGTACAGATTGATATTCTCTGTTTTGAAATGCCCGTTTAAATAATTAATCAGCTCGCTTGCTTCCTGTGTGGAAATCTCTCCAGCCGAGTAGTCAACCATTGTGGCGTCCTCATAGCTGTCTGTATCGGATAGTGTGACAAGATTACAGCGGAAGGTTACATCAGTTGGGTCAAGATCAATTCCTATACTCACAGCCTCAAGAGGTGACCGCCCGGTATAGTATATCTTAGGGTCGTAGCCCATGACTGACAGGTTAGCTGTGTCGGAACCAGGAGACATCCCGTCGGGAACTGTCTTTGCAAGACCGACGGCTCCGTTTTGAGCTAAATAATCCATGTTGGGTGTGTTTGCCGCTTCAAGCACTGTTCTTTTACCGAGCGCGTCGTTGGGATAGTCTGCCATGCCGTCGCCCAGCATTACTATATATTTCATTTCCGATTTTCCTTTCCTCATTATGCTTTGACTTCAACGGCATTTTCAACTACAAAATCCATTACCTTGTCGATTAATAGGCTTAAATAAAACTGACCTTCGTCAACTGCATTTAAAAATTCTTCCGTCGTTTTATAATTGTTTGCCGCGGCAAGCTTATCTGCCTGCGCCTGATATTCCTCGTCTGTAATATCCAGATCCTGATCGCGTGCGATTGCAACTATGGTCATATATTCCTTAACGGCGTTTTGCGCCTGCTCGGTGAGCTCTTCGTCAATATCCTCAAGCGTTTGACCGTACATCTGCTTTATAAGTTCTTCATAGGTCATGCCGTAGCTGTTTTGCGCCTGCTGGTCATAGGATTTGAGCATAAGCTCCTTGTATTTTTCCACCTCGTCCTCAGGATAGCTTTTAACAGTTGTGTTTGATACAATTTTTTTCCATATATCGCTTTCTTTCTTATCATTTGCATTTTCTTCATTTTGCTGCTGTACCTGTTCGTTTACATATGTATTGAATTCGTCAACTGTTTCTTTGTCAGAAATTTCCTTGACAATTTCATCTGTAAGCTCAGGATAAACAGTCGTTGAGATTTTGTTTACGGTAACTGTGAACTCAACGTCTTTGCCGTTGAATTCATCTTTGCCGTAATCTTCGGGAAATTTAAGATTTAATACCTTTGTTTCGCCTTTTTTGACGCCTATGAGTCCTGATTCAAAACCATCGATGAAGGAGTTGCTGCCGATTACAAGGTCGTAGCTGTCCGACGAGCCTCCATCAAATTCTTTTCCGTCCATTTTTCCGACGAATTTGAGATTTACGGTGTCACCGTTTTGTACAGCACGGTCTGTAACCTCAACAACCTCGCCGTAACCTTTTTCGGACAAAGCCTTGTTTGTATAGCTTGTAACTGCTTCCGGGGTTACCTCATCAACGGAATATGTATATTCAATTCCGGTATATTCACCGAGCGTGATATATTTTGAAAGGTCGTAGTTGAACGGGCGCTCTGTCTTGCTTTTACAGCCCGTAAGAGCAGTGAGTGTAAGTGCAACGGCGGCGATTGCCGCAATCTGTTTTTTCATATTTATTTTTCCTCTCAGTTTATAATAAAATATTATATAATATCGCACATATTTTTACAATCCATATTTTTAAATTTTAAAAATTATTAAATATTATATAATTCATTAAATTTATTTTATGTCGTGTATTTTTCTTGATTTTTTTGCTTGTATATATTAAAATGTAATATGTAAACGACAAAATTTTAGTTTAATTTATTATAAAAGAGGGGATAAAAATAAAACTATTTAAAACTTTACTTATATTAATACCGTGCCTCATTATTGCGGTGCTTGTAATAATTGCTCTTCCGGACAAAGAAAAGATTGTGCTGGATTCGCCGGGTGACCTTGATGCTTTTGACGAGCCGACATATGTTACAAATTCCGAGATGAGCTTTTTCTATAAACGTGATCAGCTCTCTACATACCGTGAGCAGCGCCGTGCGGAAAAATCAACTTATTTTAAGATGTCGGAAAATATTGTGACAACGGATTTTACAAAAAACGAGCCGTCGATTTTGCCCGAACCCGGTCAGACTTACAACGGTCCGTTTTCGGTTGTCATGTATAACGGGGAGCCGGTGGAATATACCTCGGTCACGAAAAATGGGTACGTTTTAAAGGGTGGGCAGGAAGTATCATTTGATAATGCCTTTGAGATAATTTTGGACAGCGGCATTTTTGGAAGCTCGGCAAATACGCCGCATCGGATTTCGCGCCAGACTACTTATTACGCAGCGTTTACATCAAAGCCCGAGTCGATTTATTTTGAATTTGAATCGGGAAACGAATTTGTAAGCGTCCAGTTGGGCGGTCTTTCCGGCAGAGTTGAGTACACATTGCTTGACAGTTCGATGAATCCGATTAAAAACGGCTGGAACAATTCGTCTGAAGCTATGGAAATTCAATATAAAGGCAAGAGCAGCGCTAAGTATTATTTAAAGCTGACAGGCTTTTATGAGGGCGAGCTTAAACCGTTTTTCATAAAACTGCCCGGAGACAATAACGAATGGCAGTGGCAGATGGTTTATTCAGAGCTCGGGGTTGAAAACAAGGGTATCTTTGACTATTACGGCGATGAGGATTATTTTATTCTTCCGCCTGACGTAACGGATAATATCAATAAATCGGTAGTTCGCTTTACCAAGGCGGATTTTGATATAAACGTAGTAATATACGATAAGGAAAGGAACGTTATAGGTCAGTATGTCTATATTCCGGGAGAGACCGAGGCGATTTCAATGTACGGCCTTGAAAATGCCTACGCCGTATCGCTGTATTCGTACAACGGTGAGGCGAGCGGAACGGAGTATTCTTTTCTGTTTGAACATACCGATATTACAGTGCTGGACATCGAGACTTACGGCTTTGCGCTGACGCCTGAATTCTCAGAAGAAAACGATTATTACACCGCGACAGTTTCCTCTTTGGAGGAAAAAAAGATAACGGATGTTATGCACTCGGCAAAGAACGCAAGCATTACAATTAAGGTTAAGCAGCAGTCCGGCTTTGAAACAGAGGCAAATCTCGGCGACAATTTAAACCTTGCTCCGGGTAGAAATACTGTGACGCTAACGGTTGAGGCTAACGGAATAAAGCATGAGATTGTTATTGTTATTTCCGACAAGACATACGATCTGTCTTACGGATATATCACAGCTCAATCCGCAACTGTATATGAAAAGGCGACAAGCGGTTCAAAGAAAATTACAACTCTGGGCAAAGGCACAAGTGTGCTTATTGTCGGCGAAGACACAGATGCTTCCTTTATTCATGTTCAGCTTTGCAGCGGCGAAAAAATCGGAACTTACGGCTATGTGCGCAAAAGCGATATATTTGCGGGTCTTGAGGAAACGACAATGCCGGATTCCTATGCCGGATATATAAATGACCTGCGTGCAAAGCACCCCAACTGGAAGTTTACGTTTGTTAAAACAGGCTATGACTTTAATTCTTATGTTTCCTCGCAGCTTGGTGCAAGCTCTGTTTTGGGCAACCGTCAGGCGACCCTGGATGAGATAAAGTATTATGTCGATCCTCGAAACTTTCTGAATGAACAGAGCGTATTCATGTTTGAAAAGCAGACATACGACGAGTCGGCTTATTCAAGGGCAGGTGTTCTCAGCGTATGGAATGATGAAACGTTTGCATCATATATTATGGACGGCGCGTCGTCTACTGGACTCTCTCCTTATTTTATTGCGGCTCGCGCAGCACTGGAGTCCGGACGCGGAACAAGTGCGCTTGCAAGCGGAACGGTTCCGGGCTACGAGGGATATTATAACTTTTACGGTATAGGCGCTGTGGATTCCAATCCGTCAAACGGAGCGGTTTTGGCAAAGGAGTATAACTGGAACAGTAAGCGCCGGGCGATGGTTGAAGGCGCCGCCTGGGTTAAATCACAATATATCAGCTGTCAGCAGTACAGTATCTATTTTATGAAATATTCGTTTGTGCCGGGTCGCACATGGCATCAGTATATGACAGACATCGCAGCTCCGTATAAGGATGCACAGAATTATTATAAAGCGCATCGCGCGGGCGGTACTCTTGACAATGAGATAGAATTTGTTATTCCGGTCTATGACAATATGCCGTAAATATGGATGAGTAATCACTGTTTATATCGCCCGCCGGTTACGGCGGGCGATATATTTTGACTTGTTAAATTTTATACAAATTCGTGATTGTAACGCCGTTCTTTTATGCTTTTTGTAGAAAAAAGAAATACCTATTGAAAAATTGAGACCAATATGCTATTATTCTAATAATTACAATTTGGAGTCGGAAAATGAACGTATTATTGAACAGCGTGATTATTATAGTGATTAGCATTATCGGTCTACTAATTGATAATGCTTTTTCGGGTTGTTTCAATAATAGGTAATAAGCACTGCAATGAAATCGGACAAATTGTAATTGCTGATAATCAGTGTATTAAAGCCTGTGGTTGAAATAACCGCAGGCTTTCCTTTTTGCTGGGCATTTAAAAAAGACTTTCAAAAGGAGAGATATAATGAAACTTACCGGCGCACAGATAATTGTAGAAGCGTTGATTGACCAGGGTTGTGACACCGTTTTCGGTTACCCCGGCGGTCAGGTGCTCAATATTTATGATGAGCTTTATAAAAATTCGGACAGGATAACGCATGTCCTCACCGCGCATGAGCAGGGTGCCTCCCATGCGGCGGACGGATATGCAAGGGCAACGGGTAAGGTTGGAGTTGTTATTGCAACCTCAGGACCGGGCGCCACAAACCTTGTTACCGGAATTGCCACGGCGTATCTTGATTCGACGCCTATGGTGGCTATTACCGGCAACGTGCCGGTTGATCTTATCGGACGCGACAGCTTCCAGGAGGTTGACATTATGGGTATCACCATTCCGATTACAAAGCATAATTATATAGTCAAGGATATAAAGGATTTGGGACCGACTATCCGTGAAGCGTTTGAAATTGCAAAATCTGGCAGACCGGGTCCTGTGCTGATTGATGTTCCAAAAGACGTGCAGATTGCAAGTACCGAGTGGAATGCTCAGGGACCGTCGGAAAAAAGACCTATGGCGCATGTCAGAGACTGCGATATTGCGGCTGCGGCAGAGCTCATAAACAGCGCAAAGCGTCCGTATATTTATTGCGGCGGCGGTGTTGTAATTGCAGGCGCGTCTGATGAGCTTTTGGCGCTATCCGAGAAGATTGACGCGCCTGTCGGATGCAGTATGATGGGGCTTTCTGCAATACCGACCGACCATAAAAATGCACTCGGCATGCAGGGTATGCACGGTTTATTTGCATCTTCACGCTCTCTTGCCGCCTCTGACCTTGTTATTGCGTGTGGTGTTCGCTTCAGCGACAGGGCCACTGGAAATAAATCTAAATTTGCCAAAGAGGCAAAGGTTATACATATTGATATAGAACCCGGCGAAATTGACAAAAATATCGAAGTTCAGCTTGGCATGGTCGGTGATATAAAGGACGCTCTTTCACGTATTATTACAGCGGTTGAAAGTAAATCCCATGCCGAATGGAGAGAGCAGATAGATAAATATAAGCAGAAGACGGCTTCGATTGATGTAACACCGGATGCTATGCGTCCGTATGCGATAATTGACGTAATAAATAAATATACAACGCCCAAAACGCTCATTGCAACCGATGTTGGGCAGCATCAGATGTGGGCTGCTCAGAGATGCAGGTTTTCATGTCCGCGTACCTTTATTACAAGCGGCGGTCTGGGAACTATGGGATTTGGTCTTGGCGCTGCAATCGGCGCATCGTTTGGAGCCGGGCAAAAGGCTGTGCTTATAACGGGTGACGGTAGCTTTGGAATGAATTTAAACGAGCTTGCAACGGCGGTTTCAACGGGCGCGCCTGTTATTACGGTTATTATGAATAACGGAGTATTGGGTATGGTGCGTCAGTGGCAGACGCTTTTCTATGATAAGCATTATTCAAATACAGTTCTTGACAGGAAAACGGATTTTGTAAAGCTTGCCCAGGCATTCGGTGCCGACGGTTATCGCGCGGCGAGCATTGCGGAATTTGAAAGTGCGTTTAAAACGGCTTTTGAAAAGGGAGTACCTGCCGTTATAGACTGCCTGATTGATAAAGACGAGTTTGTTTTGCCGATGACGCCGCCCGGCGGCTCGATTGACGATATTATCGTCCGTAAAAAAGAAATTTTACTTGACTGACGGGAGGAGGAAAGACGCATGCAAAAACAGTTTGTTATAGCAATAAGAGTGTCAAACCGCTTCGGCGTGCTGACAAGAGTTTCGGCGATGTTTTCACGCCGGGGCTTTAATATAGACAGTCTCACTGTGAGTCCTACCGAGACGGACGGCGTGTCACGCATAACCGTTACAATGCAGGGAGACGATTATGCAAGAAACCAGATGATTAAGCAGCTCAGCAAACTCAACGAGGTGCTTGAAATATGTGAGATGAAAAGCGACAGCTCCGTTATACGCGAAATGGCTCTTGTCAAAATAAAGTGTGACGGCGCAACCCGCCAGGACATTATAACTACCGCGAATGTTTTTCGTGCAAATATTATTGATTACGGCACCGATTCGATGGTAATAATTGTCACGGGTGAGAGCACAAAGCTTGACGCTTTTATAAAGCTTATGAAGCCGTTTGAAATACTTGAAATGTGCCGTACCGGCGCAGTTGCCTTGGAGCGGGGTGAAGGCTGCCTGCGCCATAAGGATATGGAATATATAAACAGTCTAAAAATCAATCGTGAATAACGCAAAATCGCGCTATACTATAAAATTATAATTTAAAGGAGTAAAAATACCATGGCTAAAATGTACTACGAACAGGACTGCAACTTGAATCTTTTAAACGACAAAACCATTGCCGTTATCGGCTATGGAAGTCAGGGTCATGCCCATGCGCTCAATGCCAAGGAGTCGGGCTGCCACGTTATTATCGGTCTTTACGAGGGCTCAAAATCTTGGGCTAAAGCGCAGGAAGCGGGATTTGAGGTTTATACTGCTGCGGAGGCTGCAAAAAGAGCTGATATTATCATGATTCTTATTAATGACGAGCTTCAGGCGAATATGTATAAAAACGATATTGAACCAAACCTTAAAGAGGGTGATATGCTTATGTTTGCACATGGCTTCAATATTCACTTCGGTCAGATAGTGCCTCCTGCGAACGTCGATGTTACGATGATTGCTCCCAAAGGTCCCGGTCATACAGTCAGAAGCGAGTATGTTGCAGGTAAGGGCGTACCCTGTCTTGTAGCAGTTCATCAGGATTATACGGGAAAGGCTCTTGACAAGGCGCTTGCATATGCTCTTGCTATCGGAGGTGCGAGAGCGGGAGTTTTGGAGACTACCTTCAGAACAGAAACAGAGACTGACCTTTTCGGTGAGCAGGCTGTTCTTTGCGGCGGTGTGTGTGCTCTTATGCAGGCAGGCTTTGAAACTCTTGTTGAAGCGGGCTATGATGAGAGAAATGCGTATTTTGAGTGTATCCATGAGATGAAGCTTATTGTTGACCTTATTTATCAGGCAGGCTTTGCCGGTATGAGATACTCCATTTCCAATACTGCCGAGTATGGCGACTATATCACCGGTAAGAAGATAATCACCGAAGATACAAAGAAAGCTATGAAGCAGATTTTGTCTGATATTCAGGACGGCACTTTTGCAAAGGAATTTCTGCTTGATATGTCTTCCGCAGGCGGTCAGGTACACTTTAAGGCTATGAGAAAGCTGGCGTCTGAGCATCCTTCTGAGAAGGTGGGTAAGGAAATTCGCAAGCTTTACAGCTGGAATAAGTAATTGATAAATCTTAAAAATAATGCCGCGCTGAAAGGTGCGGAAACGAAACGGAGACAGAGCATCATGAACAGTGATAAAATGAAGTCGGGCGTAGAGCGTGCTCCCCAGCGCTCGCTGCTCAAGGCGATGGGCTATACCGACAGTCAGATAAAAAAACCTCTTATCGGTATTGTGAATTCCTTTAATGAGGTAATTCCGGGTCATATCCATTTGCAAAATATTGCCCGCGCGGTAAAGGACGGTGTTCTTGCCGCCGGCGGCACACCTATGGAGTTTAATACTATAGGCGTGTGCGACGGAATTGCTATGGGTCACGAGGGTATGAAGTATTCGCTTGTCACCCGTGAAATAATTGCGGACAGTATTGAGTGTATGGCTAAAGCGCATGCTTTTGACGGACTCGTGTTCATCCCTAACTGTGATAAAATAGTGCCCGGCATGCTGATGGCTGCGTGCCGAGTCAATATTCCGTCTATCTTCATTTCGGGCGGTCCGATGCTTTCCAACTGTTCGCAGGACGGTACCGCAATGGATCTGAATTCTGTTTTTGAGGCGGTGGGAGCTTATAAAAACGGCACGCTTGATGACAGTGGTCTCAGTTATTTTGAGGAAAACGCCTGTCCCGGCTGCGGCTCCTGTTCAGGTATGTTTACGGCCAATTCCATGAACTGCTTAAGCGAAGTTTTGGGTATTGCGCTTCCGGGCAATGGTTCCGTTCCGGCAGTGCACGCGTCGCGAATACGCCTTGCCAAGACGGCGGGTGAAAAGGTGATGGAGCTTGTTGAAAAAGACATACGACCGCTTGATATAATTACTCCCGCATCATTTAAAAATGCCCTTACGGTAGATATGGCGCTGGGCTGCTCCACTAATTCCGCGCTGCACCTTGCGGCGGTTGCCAACGAGGCGCATGTTGATTTTGATCTTCATATGATAAATGAAATCAGTGAGCATACGCCCAATCTCTGCCATCTTGCGCCGGCCGGACATCACCATATGCAGGACCTTGAGGCGGCGGGCGGAGTACGCGCCGTAATGGGAGAGCTGTGTGATCTCGGACTTATAGATACGTCGCTTATGACAGTTACCGGCAAAACCGTTGAGGATAATATTGCAGGTGCGCGTTCTAAAAATACCGAGGTTATCAGAAAATCAAATAATCCGTATACCAAGACCGGCGGTCTTGCCGTACTCTTCGGCTCGCTTGCACCTGACGGAGCGATTGTTAAGCGCAGCGCCGTCGCTCCTGAAATGTTAAAGCACAGCGGTCCCGCACGGGTATTTAACAGTGAGGAGGAGGCAATAAAGGTCATTTATGAGGGTGGAATAAATCCGGGTGATGTTGTTGTTATCCGTTATGAGGGTCCTGCCGGCGGTCCGGGTATGCGTGAAATGTTATCGCCAACATCCGCCATCGCGGGCATGGGGCTTGACAAAGAAGTAGCACTTATTACTGACGGGCGATTTTCGGGCGCGACGCGCGGCGCGGCTATCGGGCATGTGTCTCCGGAGGCTGTAAACGGCGGCGCTATCGCATATGTTAAAGAAGGGGATATCATTTCAATAGATATTCCTAATTACAGCATAAGCCTTGATGTTTCGGATGCTGAGCTGAATAATAGGCGCAAAGCGCAAAAACCTCTTGTAAAAACAGAACTTACAGGCTATCTTAAGCGTTATTCCAAGATGGTTTCCAGCGCAGATAAGGGCGCTGTTATAAAATAGAAAGGCGAAAGTTTGATGGATAAACAGGTTAAGATTTTTGATACGACCCTGCGCGACGGTGAGCAGTCGCCGGGATGCAGCATGAATCTCAAGGAAAAGATAGAGGTAGCTAAGCACCTTGAACGATTAAAGGTGGATATTATTGAGGCGGGGTTTGCCGTATCCTCTCCCGGTGACTTTAAATCTGTTCAGACGATTGCACAGACGGTAAAGGATTGCTCGGTGGCTTCGCTTGCACGTTGTGTTAAGGGTGATATTGACGCGGCATATGACGCTGTCAGGGACGCAGCAGATCCTCGAATTCACGTTTTTTTGGCTACGTCGCCGCTTCATATGCAGTATAAGTTGAAAATGACTCCGGACGAGGTGATTGAAAAAACACGAGAGATGGTTAAATACGCTGCGTCCAAGTGTTCGAACGTTGAGTTTTCTGCCGAGGATGCTACAAGAAGCGACCTTGATTTTCTGGCACGTGTCTGCGACACTGCGATAAAAAGCGGCGCTAAGGTGCTCAATATTCCGGATACTGTCGGATATACTACGCCCGACGAGATGCGCGAGCGTATAGAGTATTTAATAAAAAATGTTCCTGACAGCGATAAGGTTGAATTTTCGGTACACTGCCACAACGATCTCGGTATGGCGGTTGCAAATTCACTTGCCGGCGTGCTTGGCGGAGCGCTTCAGATAGAATGTACGGTCAACGGTCTCGGAGAGCGTGCGGGTAACACCTCCCTTGAGGAGGTTGTTATGGCGCTTCATACCCGCCCTGCGCTTTATAATGCACAGACTCGCATAGATACAAAGCAGATTTACCGTACAAGCAAGCTTGTGTATAACATAATCGGCCAGAGTGCGCCGATAAACAAGCCGATAGTCGGCGCCAATGCATTTGCGCACGAATCGGGCATACATCAGCACGGAGTCCTTGCCAAAAAGGAAACCTATGAGATTCTGACGCCCGAATCGGTCGGCGTTCAGACAAATCAGATGATACTTGGCAAGCATTCCGGAAAGCATGCGTTTACAACGCGCCTTGAGGAGCTCGGATATAAGCTGACAGACGAGGAGATAGCAACAGCGTTTTCTAAATTTAAGGATTTGTGTGACGCCAAAAAAACGGTGACAGACGGCGATATTGAAGCTCTTGTAAATAATAATACCGTATCGTCTGAGGGAATGTATAAATTTGTTAAGTTTGATGTGCAGACTATGGGTAAGAGCGGTGTGTCGGGCACAATCTGCCTTAAAAAGGACAATGAGTTTATTGAGCAGTCCGCCTTGGGCGACGGTTCAATCGATTCACTGTATGCCGCTATCGACAAGATTGTTCTGCCTCCAGAACATACGCTTGACAAATTTATTATCAATGCGGTATCGGAGGGTAAAGACACGCTGGGTGAAGTTGTGCTCAAGCTGAAAAGTGACGCACGCAGCTTTAACGGTCGCGGTCTGTCTACCGATATCATAGAGGCGAGCATCGAGGCGTACCTGTCCGCCGTAAACCAACTGATGCAATAGGGATTTGATATGAAATATACAGAAATATACGATTCGACACTGCGCGACGGCTCGCAGGGCGAGGGCATTTCATTTTCTGTTTCCGATAAGATAAAGATAGTAAAGGCGCTTGACGAATTCGGAATTGATTATATAGAAGCGGGAAATCCGGGCTCCAATCCCAAGGACTTGCTCTTTTTTGAGGAAATGCGGAAAATAAAGCTGAGCCATGCTAAGCTTTGTGCTTTTGGTAGTACGCGGCGCTATAATGTAGAAACATCGGAAGATTCTAATATTAAAAGCCTTCTTTCGGCAAATACTCCCGTCTGTGCAATTTTCGGCAAGTCGTGGGATTTGCATGTGACTGAAATTCTTAAGATTTCGCTTGAGGACAATCTTGAGATAGTATTTGATACCGTAAGCTACCTAAAAAGCCTTGGCAAAGAGGTTGTGTTTGACGCGGAGCACTTTTTTGACGGGTATAAAAATAATGCCGATTACGCTATGAAAGTGCTTGATACAGCTGTTAAAGCCGGCGCTGACTGCGTTTGTCTGTGCGATACCAACGGTGGAATGATGCCGGATAAGTTGGGAGAGATAACAAAAGCGGTTTGTTTAAAATTTCCCGATACCAAAATCGGTATTCACTGTCATGATGACTGCGGATGCGCAGTTGCAAACTCCGTAACCGCCGTGCAAAACGGAGCATCTTCTGTGCAGGGTACTTTTGTAGGCTTCGGCGAGCGCTGCGGAAATGCGGATCTTGCGACGATTATAGCAAATCTTGCTTTGAAATGCGGGTTTTCCGTCGGAGGAAATATTAAAAATCTGCGTCAGACCGCAATATTTATATCGGAGGATTCAAATGTCCGTCTGCGCAACAACAAGCCGTATGTCGGAAAAAGTGCGTTTGCGCATAAGGGCGGAATGCATATAGACGGAGTTATGAAGCTGTCTCGCTCGTTTGAGCATATTGACCCTGAGCTTGTGGGAAACCACCGTAAGTTTTTAACAAGTGAGGTGTCAGGCAGAGGCACAATACTACCAAAAATACAGAAATTTATTCCGTCGATAGACAAAAATTCACCTGAAGCGTCCAAGCTTTTGGCAGTGCTTAAGGAACGTGAGTTTTACGGGTATACATACGAGGCGGCGGAGGCGAGCTTTGAGCTGCTTGTCAAAAAGCAACTGGGTCTTTGGGAGCCGAGCTTTAACGTTGAGTTTTTTAAGACGAACGACGACTTTCCCGCGTCTGACGGTTCGATGCAGGCAAGCGCTATCGTTTCGTTAAACGTAAAGGGACAGACTGAGATAACAGGAGCTGTCGGAAACGGTCCCGTAAACGCTCTTGATATTGCTCTGCGGCGCGCGCTGTGTGTGTTTTACCCGCAGATAAGCTCTATGCACTTGTCCGATTTTAAGGTGCGCGTAATAGATATGAGCAGTACGACCGCTGCCAAAATACGCGTGCTTATAGAGTCAACAAACGGTGATGAAAGCTGGACCACCATCGGTGTTTCCAACGACGTTATCGAAGCGAGCTTTACGGCTCTTACAGACTCATTTGAATATATATTATCACAAAAAGGAGAATAACAAACACTATGGGCATGACAATGACACAGAAAATCCTTGCCGCCCACGCGGGGCTTGACAAGGTTGAGGCGGGACAGCTTATAATTGCCAATCTTGACCTTGTTTTGGGCAACGATGTAACCTCGCCTGTCGCTATTGCAGAATATGGAAAGCTTGGCATGGATAAGGTCTTTGACGGCAAAAAAGTCACAATGGTAATGGATCATTTTGCGCCTAACAAGGACATCAAGGCGGCCGAGCAGTGCAAAATGTGCCGAGATTTTTGCGGCAAAATGGATATTGAGAACTTTTTCGACGTCGGAGATATGGGCGTCGAACATGCGATACTTCCCGAAAAGGGTCTTGTGGTATCGGGCGACGTTGTTATCGGCGCGGATTCACATACCTGTACATACGGAGCTTTGGGCGCGTTTTCAACCGGCGTCGGCTCCACCGATATGGCGTGCGGCATGGCGACGGGCAAGGCGTGGTTTAAGGTTCCTTCCGCAATTAAATTCGAGCTTAAGGGAGAACTTTCGGGCTATGCTACCGGAAAGGATGTCATCTTACATATAATCGGCATGATAGGAGTTGACGGCGCGCTTTACAAATCAATGGAATTTGTGGGTGAGGGCGTTCATTCTCTGTCTGTTGCAGACCGTCTTTGCATGGCAAACATGGCTATTGAGGCGGGCGGTAAAAACGGTATATTCGAGGTGGACGATAAGACAATCGAATATGTCAAGGCTCACAGCGGCCGCGAGCCGAAAATTTTTAAGGCGGACGACGACGCGGTATATGATGAGACATATGTTATAGATTTGTCCGAAATCAAGCCGACCGTTGCGTTCCCGCACCTTCCCGAAAATACGCATCTTGTCGAGGAAATTGACGAAATCAAAATCGATCAGGTTGTTATCGGCTCCTGCACAAACGGCAGACTTGAGGATCTTATCGCTGCCGAAAAAGTCATGCGCGGCAAAAAAGTCGCCAAAAACGTCCGCTGTATTGTAATTCCCGCAACTCAGAAGATTTATCTTGAGGCAATGGAAATGGGTCTTTTGAAATCCTTTATCGAGAGCGGTGCGGCAGTTTCAACGCCGACGTGCGGCCCGTGTCTTGGTGGTCATATGGGCATTCTTGCCAAGGGTGAGCGCGCTGTTGCGACAACAAACCGCAATTTCGTCGGCAGAATGGGACATCCCGAGTCGGAGGTTTATCTTGCAAGCCCTGTTGTTGCCGCGGCGAGCGCAATTACGGGTAAAATATCCCATCCTAAGGAGGTAGAGTAATATGAAATTTGAAGGTAAGGTAATAAAGTACGGCGACAATGTCGATACCGACGTAATAATCCCCGCAAGATACCTTAATACAATTGATAAAAAAGAGCTTGCTTCTCACTGCATGGAGGATCTTGATAAGACATTTATAAACCGTGTTCAGGATGGCGATATTATGGTCGCCGGATTCAACTTTGGCTGCGGCTCCTCGCGCGAGCACGCGCCTATAGCAATAAAGGAGAGCGGTATTTCTCTTGTTATCGCCAAAAGCTTTGCGCGTATTTTTTACAGAAACTCCATAAACATCGGTCTGCCGATACTGGAGTGCCCCGAGGCGGTTGACGCCATAAGCGAGGGCGATAAGCTGAAGGCTGACCTTGATAACGGTATAATCTACAATATAACAAGCGGCAAAGAATACAAAACCCAGCCGTTTCCCCAGTTTATTCAGAATATCATCTTGGGCGGCGGACTTGTGGAATCCGTTAAGAAAGGTCTTATAAAGTAAGGGAGAAAATAAGATGAATTATAATATAGCTCTTTTAAAGGGCGACGGCATCGGTCCCGAAATCGTGGACAGCGCCGTTGCGGTACTTAAAAAAATAGGTGAAAAATACTCACACACCTTTAATTTCAGTGAATACCTCATGGGCGGCTGCGCCTATGACGCGACCGGTAATCCTCTCCCGGAGGAGACGGTCAAGGGCTGTCTTGCAAGCGACAGTGTAATTTTGGGTGCGGTCGGCGGACCTAAGTGGGATACTCTGCCGGGTCATCTGCGCCCCGAACACGCACTGCTGGGAATTCGTGCGGCGCTGGGACTTTATACTAATCTGCGTCCTGCAAAGCTCTATCCGGCGCTTAAAGAGGCGTGTCCCTTGCGTGAAGAGGTCGCTTCAAAGGGCTTTGATTTGCTTATGATTCGTGAGCTTACCGGCGGAATTTATTTCGGCGAGCGTGGCAGACGCGAGGGTAAAAACGGTCCCGAGGCGTATGATACCGAGTGTTACAGCAAAATGGAAATAGAGCGTATTGCCCGTGTTGCGTTCAATTCCGCAAGACTCAGAAACAAAAATGTGATTTCCATAGATAAGGCAAACGTACTTGAAAGCTCCAGGCTGTGGCGCGAGGTCGTACATGAGGTCGCAAAAGAATATCCCGACATTACATGCACGGATATGCTTGTTGATAACGCCGCAATGCAGCTTATAAAAAATCCGCAGCAGTTTGATGTCGTCGTAACGTCAAATATGTTTGGTGATATTCTGTCGGACGAGTCATCACAGATAACCGGCTCTATTGGAATGCTTGCCTCCGCGTCACTGGGCGACGGTAAACGCGGACTGTACGAGCCTATTCACGGATCTGCGCCGGATATTGCCGGAAAGGGCATTGCAAATCCGATAGCAACCGTGCTTTCGGCGGCTATGATGCTTCGTTTTTCTTTTGAACTTGAAAAAGAGGCAGACGATATAGAAAATGCAGTAAACAGTGTTCTTAATAACGGATTCCGCACTGCCGATATTGTCGGAACCTCTGATGTTACACCGCTTACAACTTCACAGATGACAGAAAAAATCCTTGAAAATATATAAATGAAGGTGAACAAAATGCAGGAAATCAAGGTAACGCTTACTCAGAATAAAAAGCAAAAACCAGATCCGTCGTCGCTTGGCTTCGGAAAGTATTTTACCGATCATATGTTTCTTATGGACTACTATGATGGCAAAGGCTGGGTTGATCCGCGTATTGTGCCGTACGGTCCGCTGCCGCTTGAGCCTTCTGCCATGTGCCTGCACTACGGTCAGGAGGTATTTGAGGGCATGAAGGCATATCGTCGTGAAAACGGCGGCGCAGCGCTTTTCCGTCCTGATAAAAATATGGCAAGACTCAATGTATCAAATGAGCGTCTATGTATACCGCTTATTGATGAAGAATTCTGCGTTGAGGCGATAAGACGGCTTGTAGAAATTGATAAGGACTGGATTCCGGACGGGGAAAACACGGCTCTTTATATCCGCCCGTTCATTATTGCGGTTGATCCTGCGCTGGGTGTGCATCCCGCTAAGCACCTTATGTTTATAGTAATTATGTCGCCTGTCGGCTCTTACTATAAGGAGGGCATCAATCCCGTTAAAATCTATGTTGAAAAGAAGTATGTACGCGCGGTAAAGGGCGGCATGGGCTTTACAAAAACCGCAGGCAACTATTCTGCGTCGCTTAAGGCACAGGATGAGGCGGAAAAGAAGGGCTATACTCAGGTGCTGTGGCTTGACGGCGTTGAGCGCAGATATATTGAGGAAGTCGGCACGATGAATGTATTTTTTAAGATAAACGGCGAGGTTATAACGCCGTCGCTTGAAGGCTCTATCCTCAGCGGTATCACAAGAATGTCGTGTATCGACGTGCTGCGCTCCAAGGGCTATAAGGTTACCGAGCGCAGACTTGCTCTTGATGAGGTGGTTGCAGCCGCGGAAAACGGTACGCTGGAGGAAGCGTTCGGCACGGGCACGGCGGCCGTCATTTCTCCTATCGGTGAGTTGATTGTAGACGATAAAACAATCAAAATAAACGGCGGTGAAATCGGCGAGGTCTCCCACCTGCTTTATGACACTATTGTCGGTATTCAAAACGGTAAGGTAGAGGATACATTCGGCTGGATTAAAAACGTATAATTTTTATCGGGCGGTGATTGTAAATGCAGTCTCAGGATATCGCAAGTGCCAAGCCTATCAATAAAGGCTGGTCCGGCGATGAAAAATACTGTGTTACAGACAAACGCGGTAAAAAGCACTTTCTGCGCATTTCGCCGCCTGAAAAAAGCGGGCAGTGCATGGCGTTGTTTGAGATGCTAAAGCGTGTAGAAAAGCTTGATGTTCCTATGTGCCGTCTGGAGCAGTGCGGTGTCTGCGAGCGCGGAGTTTTTGCCCTGTATACGTGGATTGACGGTTATGACGCCGAAGGTGCAGTTGCACTTTTTCCGCCGGAGCGGCAGTATGCCATGGGGGTGAAAGCGGGTAAGATTTTAACGCGTATTCACTCAATTCCGGCGCCGGCATCGCAGGAGGACTGGCATAGCCGGTTTAACCGAAAAACAGATAATAAAATTTGCAGGTATAGAGAGTGCGGTATCAGATTTGAAGGCGATGACAGAGTAATAGAGTATCTTGAGCGAAATCGTGACGTTTTTAAAAACAGGCCTCAGTCCTTTCAGCACGGTGACTACCATATTGGTAATATGATGATTTCCGGCGGTGAACTTATCATCATAGATTTTGATCGTTTTGATTTCGGCGACCCATGGGAGGAATTTAACCGTATCGTATGGTGCGCGCAGTCCGCGCCGCCGTTTGCCGCCGGTATGGTGGACGGATATTTTAATAAAAATCCCCCGATAGAGTTTTGGAAATGTCTTGCTTTTTATATTGCAAGCAATACTCTGTCTTCCGTTTGTTGGGCAATGGATTACGGTCAAAGCGAGCTGGAGGTTATGCTGCGTCAGTCTCGGGATGTAATTTTGTGGTACAACGGGTTTGATGCCGTGATTCCGTCATGGTATATATCTGCGCACAGGTCGATAAATATATAGCTTTAATAAAAGAGCGGTAGTTTTAATACTTTCGCTCTTTTTGTATTTTGTGATTGAAATTTGCCGTGAAATACGGTATAATAATCTGTTGTAAACTAATAGCTTGAGGTGCTTTATGGGGGATATTGTTTATTATCT
>CABULU010000022.1 GCA_902492505.1 uncultured Eubacteriales bacterium | reverse complement strand
GCATATATACAGCCCCGACAGCGAAAGCACTTGAGGAAGATATCAAGCTTTCAATGTCACTGGGATTTAACGGCGCCCGTCTGCACATGAAGATTTTTGAACCGCTGTTTTTATATTACGCAGATAAATACGGATACATAACATGGGGAGAATTTCCTAACTGGGGTCTGGATTTCCGTGTGCATGAAACGACAAATACCATTATCCCGCAATGGATTGAAGCTGTTAAACGGGATTTCAATCACCCATCAATCGTCGGTTGGTGCCCGCTAAATGAAACGCATATCGACCGCTACGGAGACGGCGAAATCATTCATGACACAATAGTAAGAAACATCTACTTCATCACAAAGGCTTTGGACAAAACCCGTCCCTGCATTGATACAAGCGGGTATGTACACCAGAAATTCAGCGATATATACGATATGCACAATTATACGCAAGATCCCGAACATATGCGCTCAGACTACGCCGAATTTGAAAACGGCGGTATGCCGGTAGACGAAAGAAATATGTTCTTCCGCCGCAAAAGCTATTATAACGGTCAGCCTTTATTTGTCAGTGAATTCGGAGGAGCACGCTGGTCAGAAGAAACGGCAACCGGCAAAGAGACAAGCTGGGGATACGGAAACGACCCGCAAAGCGAACAGGAATTTTTCGAGCGTTTTGAAGGTCTTTGCTATGCACTGATGGATAATAAAAATATTTTCGGATTTTGTTATACGCAGCTTTACGATATAGAACAGGAACAAAACGGACTGCTATACTACAACCGTTCACCAAAATTTGAACCTGCAAAATTCAAGGCTATTCTTGACAGAAAGGCAAAGATAGAGGATTAATCCCGGCGTTCACAAAAAATTAATTAAAAAATTTTTTCTAAAACTATTGCAAAAACTGAAAAATGTGGTATTATATATTAGCACTCTGAATTATAGAGTGCTAATATCTCTTTTTAGGAGGATAATAAAAATGAAACTCAAACCACTTGCAGACAGAGTAGTAATTAAAATGGTAGAAGCCGAGGAAACGACCAAAAGCGGCATTATACTGACAGCAGCGGCAAAGGAAAAGCCGCAGGTAGCCGAGGTTGTTGAAGTAGGTCCGGGCGGCATTGTCGACGGCGTTGAAGTCGAAATGAACGTCGAGGTCGGCGACAGAGTCGTCACCAACAAATACAGCGGTACCGAAATAAAAATCGACGGCACCGAGTATGTAATAGTCAGACAGAGCGACATTTTAGCAATAGTTGAATAAGGAGTGAGAATTCAATGGCAAAGCAGATAATTTACGGCGAGGATGCCAGAAAAGCATTGCAGGCAGGTGTTGATAAGCTTGCAAATACAGTTAAAATAACACTTGGTCCAAAAGGCAGAAACGTAGTTTTGGACAAAAAATACGGTACGCCGCTCATTACAAATGACGGCGTTACAATAGCAAAAGATATCGAGCTGGAGGACGCGTTTGAAAACATGGGCGCACAGCTTGTAAAGGAAGTATCCACAAAAACAAACGATACTGCCGGTGACGGAACCACCACCGCTACCCTGCTTGCACAGGCGCTTATCCGCGAGGGTATGAAAAACGTCGCCGCCGGCGCAAACCCCATGGTTCTCAGAAAGGGTATTCAGAAAGCTGTTGACAAAACAGTTGAAGTTGTCGTTAAGAATTCACAGAAAATCAGCGGCACTGATGATATTGCGCGTGTTGCGACCGTCTCTTCCTCCGATGAAAACGTAGGCAAGCTTATCGCAGAGGCAATGGAGAAAGTAAAAACCGACGGCGTAATCACAGTTGAAGAGTCCAAAACGGCGGAAACCATGTGCGATGTAGTAGAAGGCATGCAGTTTGATCGCGGTTATATCACCCCCTATATGGTTACGGACACGGATAAAATGGAAGCCGTTGTTGACGACGCATATCTTCTTATTACCGATAAGAAAATTTCAAATATCCAGGAAATACTGCCACTGCTGGAGCAGATAGTTCAGGCGGGCAAAAAACTCGTTATCATTGCAGAGGATATCGAAGGCGAAGCGCTTGCAACACTTATTGTCAACAAAATCCGCGGAACCTTCTCCTGTGTAGCCGTTAAAGCTCCCGGCTTTGGTGACAGACGCAAGGAAATGCTTCAGGATATTGCTATACTGACAGGCGGTCAGGTCATCTCCGAGGAAATCGGTCTTGAGCTTAAAGAAGCGACTATGGATATGCTCGGTCACTGCTCGCAGGTTAAGGTCACAAAAGAAAACACCATTATTGTCGGCGGTGACGGCGATGCAGACAGCATAAAAGCAAGAGTAAATCAGATCAGAACAGCCATTGAAAGCACCACCTCTGATTTCGACCGTGAAAAATTGGAAGAACGTCTTGCAAAGCTGGCAGGCGGCGTAGCCGTTATCAAAGTCGGCGCTGCAACCGAAACAGAGATGAAAGAGAAGAAACTGCGTGTTGAGGACGCTCTTGCAGCAACAAAGGCTGCGGTTGAAGAGGGCATCGTCGCCGGCGGCGGCACAGCGTATATAAAAGCAATCGCTGATGTTAAAGCGCTTTACGAAGCAGCTGACGGTGATGAAAAGACAGGTATTGCCATCGTTATGAAAGCGTTGGAGGAGCCTGTACGCCAGATTGCTCTTAACAGCGGCCTTGAAGGCTCTGTTATTCTTGAAAACATTATAAAGAATACAAATGTAGAATATGGCTTTGACGCTTATAACGAGGAATACTGCGATATGTTTAAGGCCGGAATAGTAGACCCGACGAAGGTTACACGCTCTGCATTGCAAAATGCAGCTTCCGTTGCAGCAACAGTTCTTACGACAGAAAGCCTTGTTGCAGATATCAAAGACCCCGCGGCAGAAGCCGCACAGAACGCTGCCATGAACCAAATGGGCGGCGGAATGTATTAATTAATTTTTAAAAGCGCAAACCCCGTGTATGTGTCTGTACACGGGGTTTTACTTTTTTAAGAATAATTTGGCGCATTCTACTGTATATATTAATAAGAACTACTAAAGGAGTGCGCAAAATGAAATTAAAATTTCTTCTGCCTGTTCTTATTGCACTTTTACTTATCACAGGCTGTTCCAAAGATAACAATCCCAATGACAAACTGCCGCCCGAACAGGAGATTACATATGAAAAGACAAATGTAAGCGGCACCAATACGATATTTTTAAAAACACGTGACGGTTTTATTCCGATAAGCCATGTCGTGGACGGTAAGTCTCGCCTTTCTGGTGAAAACTATTATTACAACCTGCAAAGCGTAATAAACAGCGAAAGCCCGCTCAGAGAAAAAACTCACACTTACTTCAGCTCAGACGGGCAAAACTTAGGAAGCGTCACCTATTCCGAGATGGAAGATAACAAAATAAAAGCAGAGCCATACAGTGTGCTTGTCAGCAGCGGTAACTGGAGGCTCTCCCCCGCTGTCCGACACGAGAGCTTTGGTAAAAAAGACTCAGTGGGCGACGGATATAAGGAATTTATTTTTGAGAGCTTTCCGGATAAATTTTCCTCTACCACTGATATTACCGTAACGGATATCTGGGAATATGACATCGACGGAGACGGAACAAACGATGCGGTTATACGTGCGTCAGGCGACAGCTACTGTGTACTCGCAGTTCAGTCACCAGGACTTGGCAATAAAATTTTAGCGTCAAGTTTTGACGGAGACAAAAATTACACGGTTCAGCCGTTTTTTGCCGATATAGACGGCGACGGCTCTTTCTCGCTAATAACGATAAGCGGAAACTCATTTAAAACGGTCCGCGTGTATAAAGCAAATACTCTTGAACCTGACTATGTAGTATATCTCCCACTCGAAAAATAATTGCCAATATTAAAGGCGGTCATAATAATGACCGTCTTTTTATATTCATATATAATATATTTCAGGTTTTGAAAACAGGTTTATAAAGTCCGTTATTACCCCTAAAATTAAAACCCCGCCGGTAAACACATATAGAATGCCCGTCCAAAACTTTTTCTCATAAAATTTATGCACACCGAAAATTCCGAGAACAGCACAAAGGACAAGTGCTGTGCGCCTTCGCCTTATTCTACCCGAACAAAAAAATATATAATCATTTTTGTTGTTTATATAAAGCTGTTCACCGCACAAAACGCAGTAATCAGCGTCTGCGCTGTTCTCCATACCGCAGCGTATACAAAATTTTGTGTTATCTTTATCGCTTAATACACTCTTCAAAAAAACTCCCTCATTTCTGTTCATGATAAATATTAACACATTAGCATTCTGTTGTCAACATATGTATTCATAAAATACTTAAAGTTAGCATAGAATATAAGTTATATAAAGTAGGAGGAATCGCTATGTATATTCCCATGTTAGACCCTGTAGCCGTCGGGAGGGCGGTTGCCTTTTACAGGAATCAGAAAGGAATATCTCAGGAGGTACTGAGCGGACTTGCTGATATAGGAAGAAGTCATTTAAGTGCTATTGAGCGAGGAGAGAGAAAGCCGACATTGGAAACGCTTTACAGGATAAGCCGGGCGCTTGACATAAAAATGAGTACAATCATAATAAAGCTTGAAGAAGAACTGGAAAAGAACGAAAAATGAAAACAGCGTGAAATGCGATGATTTCACGCTGTTTTATTTTTATAACGTCAGCTACCGATTCGAAAATGCATCGGTATACCGTTTCGGTAATGAATGTCCTGGGAGCCCTGAATAAGAGGAAGAATATACTTTACCGCTTTATCGGTTACATTATTTCCCTGTGCGTTTATCCACTCAGGAGGAAAATACCGAACCCTGTTAGCTACATCCGCAGCATCAACGCTGTTTATAATCACCGTATACGGATTATCGCTTACCCGCTCAAACACCATGACTCTGCCGGTAAAACCGCTCAGCGCCGCGTCAACCGCCGCCATACCGATTTGCTCCGCCTCCTCAATATCCGTTTTAGAGCTTATGTGAGACGAGCAGCGCTGCATAATATTTAATTCAATTGAGCGAACCTTACACTTTATTTCACGCCGCACAATGTTTTCAAGGCATTTGCCGACGCCGGAAAGATATCTGTGACCGAAATTGTCGCTTGTCTCATTTTTAATTTCAGACGGAATATCATTCGGGTCAAGCTCAATACCCTCCGACACCGCAATAACCACGGCGCGGCGGCTCTGCTGAACACGACGGATATCACTCAAAAAGCTCTGTACGGAAAAACGGGCTTCGGGCAAATATATCAGATGAGGAGCTATCTCACCGTTTACACGCAAAACTGCCGACGCCGCTGTAAGCCAGCCCGTATCTCTGCCCATAATTTCAATTATAGTAACAGAATTTATGCTGTAAACCGAACAGTCACGAACTATTTCCTGTACTGTCGTTGCAACATATTTTGCCGCAGAGCCGTAGCCCGGCGTATGGTCTGTGCAGGTAAGGTCATTATCGATAGTTTTAGGTATTCCGATAACCTTGATATCACTGCCGCTCTCCTTTAAAAATGCGGAAATTTTATTGACTGTATCCATCGAATCATTGCCGCCGATATAGAAAAACGCGCCTATTCCATGATTTTTAAGAGTGTTGTAAATTTTTTCATAAACAGTTTTATCATCTGACATATCCGGCAGCTTATACCGACATGAGTTTAAAAGAGTGGACGGAGTTTGCCGCAACTGCTCCATATCCATGTATGTACGGATATAGTCATTAAGAATTATCATGTCATCATTTATAATTCCCTCTATACCGTTAAGTGATCCGAAAACAATATCTATATCCCGTGATTTCATCGCACCTTTAAAAACACCCAGCAGCGATGCATTTATTGCGCATGTAGGTCCGCCAGATTGAGCAACAACAATATTCATGATTTATCCTCCCCTGTTAAAAACGCTCTCTCAAGCAAATTTTCAAGATACTTATTATCAATATCACCCAGCGCTTTTTTTAGACAACTGTTATTAACCCAGCGCTCTCGCATTCCATTAAGCTCCGCCCGGTCAACACGCACCGTCATTTTCGGTGCAATACTTCCGATAAGGTCTGTAAGTTCTGTCGGCGTGGTTTGTATTTCTTTAAAAAAGCAGGCAGATAATTCCGGCGCATATTTCAAATTATGTTCAATAAAATACGGAAGCCAAAAAGCGCATGCCGTACCGTGGGCAACCCCGTGATTTTCCGTCAGAAAATAACCAAGCGCATGCGGTATACACGTTCCCGTGACGGAAATTGCCATTCCGCCGAAAACTGACGCAAGATACAGAGTATCGCGCTGTGTTTGCGTCAACCGCCCACCGACGGGAAAGCTTTTGAATATATCAGCTATTAACTTCGCCCCGCGAATTGAAAACAGGCGGGAAAATTCGTTTGCCGTATTATTGAAATAGCTTTCTATACAGTGTGAAAGCGCGTCCGCCGCAGTAGCTCGGGTGACATTCTCAGGCATAAATTCCGTATAGCGTGGATCTCCGAGAGCAAGCGCCGGAAAAGCACTGTCTGCGCGAAAGCTTTTCTTTCTGCCGTCACTGCTCGTTATTACCGCGACCTGTGTAACCTCGCTGCCCGTTCCTGCAGTAGTTCCAACCGCAACAACGGCAAGCGGAGGATTTTTAAGCGTCTGTGCATACATATCTTTTTCGCCTGCATCAGGATTGGGCGCAAGACATGCTATCGCTTTGCCTGCATCGAGCGGCGAACCACCGCCCAGCGCAATAATAAATTCAGCATTGCAAGCACGTGCCGCCTCGGCACCCGCCAGACAATCGGCAAACAACGGGTTCTGCGTTATTCTATCAAATACTTTGTAATAAACATTCACGGTATCAAGCGCATTTGTTATATCAGCCAAAGCACCGCATATTTTTGCCGACGATTTTCCGGTAACGATAAGGCATCTTTTTCCGAAAGATGAAAGCCTGTCCGCATTTTCAGAAACACAGCCGCGCTTAATTATAATTCTGGTAGGAAAATAAAACTCCATGTATTCCTCCGCTTTGATATATATTGACATTTTACCACAAAAACAAAGCTTTCACAAGCACAAACATTTTTTCAGCGTAATTTACAAAAAAACATTGAATAAATACTTGGGTTATGATACTATTTGCAAAAAGGAGATTTAATATTATGATAATCGAAACAGGAAAGCTTAAAACAGAATACAGAGACAATATGCGCGGCGGCGAAGGCAAGGTTAAAATAACACATCTTGTAAGCGAAAACGAGCTGTGCGGCAAAGGCAGGCTGTTTGCTCAAATTACTCTTGAACCGGGATGCAGTATAGGATACCACACGCATGACTCCGACAGCGAAATTTTTCATATACTTGAAGGATGTGCAATTTACAGCGATAATGGTAAGGAAATTGTGGCAAATGCGGGTGATGTTCTTGTATGTTCCAAAGGAGAAGGACACTCCATTAAAAATGCAGGCGACGGCAGAGTCATATTAACGGCGCTTATTGTATACGCATAGGGAGGCGGGCGCTTTATGAATTTTGACAAGCTGCGTGCTTTTATGGATATGCTAAGCGAAAAGAAAGTGCCCGGCAATGCCGTTACTGTTTATATTGACGGTAAAAAGATATTTTCATACGCATCCGGCTTTGCGGATCTTGAAAGTCGCAGACCGATGACAGGAAGCGAACTCATAAATATATATTCCTGTTCAAAAATCACAACGGTTACCGCAGCCTGTCAGCTTTTAGAGCGAGGTGTTTTCCTGCTGAGTGATCCGCTTTACGAGTACATACCGGAATATCGTGAGATGTATGTCGATACACCGGGCTGCGGACTCATCAAAGCGAAAAATCACATAACTGTCGGTGATTTGTTTGGCATGACGGCAGGTTTCAGCAACAAAATGAACACGCCGGAATTTGACAATGCATTCAATATCACGGGCGGCAGCATGGACACCCTCACAGTTGCAAAATGCATTTCAAAGACCCCTCTCTGCTTTGAACCGGGTACTAATTGGAATTACAGTCTCTGCCATGATGTTTTAGCAGCGCTTGTATGTGCCGTTACAGGTATGAAATTTCGAGACTACGTCAGAGAAAATATATTTAAGCCGCTCGGCATGACTGAAAGCTTTTATCACCGCACTCCGGAAATAGAGCAAAGAATGGCAAGTCAATACTCATTTGTACCGTCAGACAATCAGAAGTTTGATGCGGTGGAAGCACAGCGAAGCTTTAAGACACAAAACGGCACATTTAAAAATGTCGGTAAAGGCATTTCAAAGTTTGTACCAGGACCGGAGTATGACAGCGGCGGTGCGGGTATAGTTACAAGTGTGCCGGACTATGCAAAGCTTGCCGCAGCACTTGCATGCGGCGGAAAAGGCGTCAACGGTGAACGTATTCTTGCCTCACGGACAGTGGAGCTTATGCACACGGATCGGCTTAATGAGCAAACACGTGCCGGATTTGACTGGGCACATATGCGCGGATACGGATACGGACTCGGAGTCAGAACCCTCACCGACCCAGCACTTGCCGGCACGCTTGCACCCGTCGGAGAATTCGGCTGGGGCGGCGCGGCAGGCTCTACTATGATTGCAGATACCAAAAACAAGCTTGCGGTATTTTACGCACACCACATGCTAAATCCACAGGAAGGCTTTTACCAGCCGCGACTTCGAAATGTTGTATATGCCTGCCTTGACAGCTGATACACCAGCCATTATTATGATAAACATTATATCATCGTAAAAAATTGTACAAAAAAAGAAGAGCGATATAGAATTTCCAAATCCTATATCGCTCTCCCTACTGGCAGGGGCAGAAGGACTTGAACCCTCGGCACGTGGTTTTGGAGACCACTGCTCTACCAACTGAGCTATACCCCTAAGTCACTTGTATATTATAGTAAAATATATCGTATTTGTCAATAGATTTCTGCAAGATAAAAAACAAAATGCACAGGAAAACTCCTGTGCATTTTAATATTAATTCACACTAATCTGCAATTACTTTACAAGCGTAATTATTGCCATTTCGGCGTTATCTCCGCGTCGTGGACCTTTCTTGATGATTCTGGTATAACCGCCGTTACGCTCAGCATAAGACGGACCGATCTCTGTGAAAAGCTTATTCACAACATCTTCTTTTGTAATGTATGAAAGCGCCTGACGCTTTGAATGAAGTGTATCATTCTTGCCGAGTGTTATCATTTTCTCGGTGATTCTTCTCACTTCCTTGGCACGCATGAGAGTTGTCTCAATAGCGCCGTTTTCAAGAAGATAAGTCACCATACCTCTGAGCATAGCACGACGCTGGTCAGTGGGTCTGCCCAGTTTTCTGTATCCTGACACCTTAGTTTACCTCCGATTATTAGAATTAGTCGTCCTCTCGCTTGAGCGACAACTCTAAGGACGCAAGCTTACCGATAACCTCATCAAGAGATTTTCTGCCAAGATTGCGTACTTTCATCATATCTTCCTCGCTTCTGTTTGTGAGGTCTTCAACAGTGTTGATTCCCGCACGCTTAAGACAGTTGAAAGAACGAACTGAAAGGTCAAGCTCCTCGATAGTCATCTCGAGCACCTTTTCCTTACGTGTTTCCTCTTTCTCAACCATTATTGCGGCATTCTGAGCCTTTTCAGACAAGTCAATAAACAGCATAAGATGCTCATTCATGATCCTTGCTGCCATTGAAACGGCTTCAGACGCAGTAACAGTCTCATTTGTCCAAACGTCAAGAGTCAGCTTGTCAAGGTCTGTTATCTGACCTACGCGTGTATTCTCAACGGTATAATTCACCTTGAGAACAGGTGTGAAGTTTGAATCTACTGCCAGCATATTAGGCTGGTTCTGAGTGTATTTTTTATTCTGCTCAGAGCCCACATAACCGCGACCGCGATCAATAACCATCTCGATATTAAGAACCGCGTTTTCTGACAAAGTGGCAATAACATGGTCGGGATTCAGTATTTCAACTTCGCTGTCAAGTTTAATGTCGCCCGCCGTTACAATGCCCGGACCTCTTGCCTCAATATAAACGGTTTTAGGCTCCTCGCAATACAGTTTGGGGATAATGCCTTTAATATTCAGTATAATCTCGGTTACTTCTTCCTTAACGCCTTCAATGGTCATAAACTCATGCGGTACATCGTTGATTCTTGCACAGACAACTGCGTAACCCTCAAGAGTAGAGAGAAGAATCCTGCGGAGTGCATTACCGAGCGTAATACCGTAACCACGTTCCAGAGGTTCGGCGATAAAACGTCCGTACTCGCCGCGCTCACCCTGAATCTGAGTTTCAATACGTGGTCTTTCCATCTCGATCATTTAAAAAGCCTCCCTTTATAAATTGTGTTGTTACCAAAGTCAAATCTGCATTACTTAGAATACAACTCGACGATAAGATGCTCTTCGATAGGAAGATCGATATCCTCTTTCTCGCAAATACCGATTACTTTACCGGTAGTACCGTCACGCTCAAGCCATTTTACGACCGCACGCTTCTCATTTGCTTCAATAATGCTCTTGATCTTTTCGGAGCTTAAGCTGTCATTATTAACAGCTATAACATCACCGACATTCAAAAGGTATGACGGAATGTTCACCTTTTTGCCGTTTACGGTGAAATGACCGTGGCGAACAAGCTGTCTCGCCTCCGGTCTAGACATAGCAAAGCCTAATCTATAAACAACATTGTCCAGTCTGCTCTCAACGATAGAAAGCAGGTTGTCACCTGTTACGCCCTTTTTCTTTTCTGCCATTTCAAAATACTTTGCAAACTGGCTCTCCAGCACACCGTAGTATCTTCTGACCTTCTGCTTCTCTCTGAGCTGAAGTCCGTATTCCGAGTACTTCTTTCTGCTCTGTCCGTGCTGACCGGGAGCATAGGAACGGCGGTCGATTGCACACTTACCGCTGTAGCAGCGTTCGCCCTTTAAAAAGAGCTTCATGCCTTCACGTCTGCACTGACGGCAGACAGCACCTGTATATCTTGCCATTTGATAATTCCTCCCTTATACTCTTCTTCTCTTAGGCGGTCTGCATCCGTTGTGAGGAATGGGGGTAACATCCTTAATCATTGAGATTTCAAGACCCGCAGTCTGAAGTGCACGAATTGCAGCCTCACGACCGGAACCCGGACCCTTAACAAAAACCTCAACTGTTTTAAGACCGTGTTCCATTGCAAGCTTAGCGGCCTGCTCGGCAGCCATCTGAGCTGCGAACGGCGTGCTCTTTCTGGAACCCTTAAAGCCCATCTCACCGGCAGACGCCCATGAAATTGCATTTCCGTTTACGTCGGTTATTGTAACAAGCGTGTTGTTGAAAGATGAGCGAATGTGTGCAGCTCCGCGCTCAATATTCTTCTTAACACGGCGTTTTGTGCCGACCTTTTTAGTTGTTTTTGCAGCCATTTACATTCACTCCTTTACTTTTTCTTATTTGCCATAGTTTTTCTGGGGCCTTTTCTTGTGCGGGCGTTTGTCTTTGATCTTTGACCCCTTACAGGTAAGCCTTTTCTATGTCTAGTTCCACGATAGCAGCCGATATCTATAAGTCGCTTGATATCAAGAGCGACTTCGCGTCTGAGATCGCCTTCTACCGTATATCCGTCCATCGCGTCACGTATCTTGGATACATCGTCCTCAGTCAGATCCTTGACTCTTATGTCAGGGCTGACGCCGGCGGCAGCCAAGATTTTATTTGAGGTTGTTCTTCCGATACCGTAGATATATGTCAGACCAATCTCAACGCGCTTTTCCTTGGGTAAATCTATACCAGCAATTCTTGCCATTTGGTAAATACACCTCCAATTCTAATTAACCCTGTTTCTGCTTATGCTTCGGGTTTTTACAGATAACCATGATTTTACCATGTCTTCTAATTATTTTGCACTTTTCGCACATCGGTTTTACGGAAGGTCTTACCTTCATTGTAAACTCCTCCTTTAACTTTAACTATTTAGCTCTCCAGATAATTCTGCCTTTTGTCAAATCATAGGGAGACATTTCAAGCTTAACTGTGTCGCCCGGCAGAATTTTAATATAGTTCATACGCAGCTTGCCGGAAATATGTGCCTGAATCTGATGTCCGCCTGCAAGCTCAACCGTGAATGTGGCGCCGGGCAAAGCTTCTACGACTTTTCCCTCTACCTCAATCATATCCTCTTTTGACATAATCTCTGTCCTCCGAATTCTCCTGCTTTTAATCTGCGTTTGTAAGAATATGCGCTTGAGAATCGTCTATATAAAACGTATGCTCAAAATGCGCAGACAGCTTGCCGTCGGCAGTCGTTACAGTCCAGCCGTCGCGTCTGTCAATTATAACGTCCGGTGTGCCCTCGTTTATCATCGGTTCAACCGCAACTGTTGCGCCTTTGGGAAGACGCAAACCATGACCGGGTTTACCGTAATTAGGTACGGATGGGTCCTCGTGCAAATCACGACCAACGCCGTGACCGACAAAATCCCGGACCACTCCGTAACCAAAGCTTTCACAATAGCTTTGAACAGCATTTCCTATATCGCCGAGCCGAACGCCCGCGCGCATGATCTTTGCCGCATGTTCAAGCGAGGTTTTTGTTACCTCCATTAGCTTTTTGGCATTATCGGGCACATTCCCGACCCCAAAGGTCGCCGCGCTGTCGCCGTGAAAGCCATCAATATAAGCACCGACATCTATACTGACTATATCGCCGTCTTTAATAATAATCTTTTTGGACGGTATTCCGTGAATTACAACATTGTTTATCGAGATACACGCACTGCCCGGAAACCCGCCGTAACCCTTGAAAGACGGCACGGCGCCGTGTGAGCGAATGAAATCCTCAATAATACCGTCAAGCTCTTTAGTAGACATACCCGGCTTAATAGCGGAACCGGCCGCTTTGAGCGTCATACCGGTTATCTCACCGGCACGGCGCATACGCCTCAGGTCACTGTCAGACTTGATTATTATCATTTTAAAAATCCTTCTATTGCTTTAAAAGTAAGAGCCGTCGTTTCACTGAGCTCTTCCTGTCCCTGAACGGTAATAAGCTTACCCTTTGCCTGATAAAACGCTTTAAGCGGCTCAGTTTGCTCGTGGTAAACCTTTAAGCGCTCTTTTACGGTCTCCGGCTTATCGTCATTTCTGATAACAAGCTCATTCCCGCAGCCGTCGCAGGTTTTATTATCCTTTGACTGCTTATATTCGATATGATAACTCATACCGCAGGAGGGGCATACACGTCTGCCGGACATTCTCTGAACTATGCGCTCATCCTCAACCTCAATCGAGAGAGCGAAATCAATTTCCACACCCAGAGCATCAAGTGCCTGAGCCTGAGGGATGGTACGCGGAAAGCCGTCAAGAATAAAACCGTTTTTACAGTCGTCATGCGTAAGACGCTCTTTGATAATCTCAATCACCGTCTCGTCAGGGACAAGATGACCTGCGTCAATAAATGATTTGACTTTGCTTCCCAGCTCGCTACCGCTCTTGATAGCGGCGCGAATCATATCGCCTGTGGAAATAGCGGGGATATTATATCTTTTGGATATATTCTCTGCCTGTGTGCCTTTGCCGGCACCGGGCGCTCCGAGTAAAATAAGTCTCATAATCAGTCTCCCAAATTATTCAAGAAAGCCCTTATAGTGACGCATCAGCATCTGGGATTCAAGCTGCTTAACGGTCTCAAGTGCAACACCGACAACGATAAGAAGTGACGTACCGCCTATCGCAATACCGCGCAGACTCGGGCTGAAGATAGCCACAAAGCTGGGAACCGCGGAAATGATGCCGAGGAACATCGCGCCGATAAAGGTAACTCTATTAAGTGTCTTTGTTATATAATCAGAGGTAGGCTTACCGGGACGAATACCCATGATAAATCCGCCGTTTTTCTTCAGATTGGAGGCAACCTCTATAGGATTAAAGGTTATCACAGTATAGAAGTAGCTGAAACCAATAATGAGCAGGAACATAATAAGGGTATACAGCCAGCCGCCGACGCCGATAGCGTCAACAACGGCTTTAAACCAACCCTTATTGAGATTGGGGAAAAAGCCGACGATTGTTGCTGGAAGAAAAATAAATGACTGTGCAAAAATGATAGGCAAAACGCCTGTCATATTTACCTTAAGCGGGATATTTGTATTCTGCCCGCCGTACATTTTTCTGCCGACAACTTTTTTGGCATACTGAACAGGTATTCTGCGCTCGCCGTTTGTCATGAATACAACAAATGCAACCATCGCAAGTGCGCCGACCGCAATTAGAATAACCGCAATCCAGCCTGCCGCTCCTGATGTAACTATTGCGCGCGCCGTACCCAACAGGGCAGGACCTCTTGCTACGATACCTGCAAACAGGATTATAGAGATACCGTTTCCGATACCTTTGCTATTGATAAGCTCGCCCATCCACATGATAACCATAGAGCCTGCCGCAAAGCACATTGTAATAACGATGGCACCGAACACACCGACTGCCGGATCAACAATCTGAAAGCCCTCTTGATTTTTAAGAACGGTGTAATAACCAAAGCCGAGAATAAGCGAGAGGAGAATTGTCAAATATCTTGTCCATTTCTCCATGATTTTTCTGCCGCGTTCTCCGTCCTCCTTCATCATGCGCTCAAGTGCAGGAATTGCAACCATAAGCAGCTGCATGATGATAGATGCGTTAATATACGGAGAAATCGAGAGGGCGAAAAACGTTGCCTTTTCAAGCGCGCCGCCTGCCATAACATTCAAAAAGCTGAAGATGTTGTTTTCCGCTTCAAAATTTTCAAACAGACCTCTCAGTCCTTCAGAATCCAGAAACGGGACAGGAATTGCAGAACCGAGTCTGAACAGCAAGATAATGAAAGCGGTAAATAAAATCTTCTTTCTGAGGTCTTCAATTTTCCAAGCATTTCTGAATACGCTGAACAACTAAATCACCTCAACCTTTCCTCCGGCCGCCTCGATTTTTGCTTTCGCACCCGCAGTAATTTTTGTGCAGCGAACCTTTACTGCCTTTTCAACATCACCGCCGCCGATGATTTTAAGACCGTCAAACGCACGGCTTGAATAACCCGCTTCAACTACGGCGTCAATGTCGATAAACTTTCTTGCGTCAAACCCGTTAAGGTCGCTGAGCTTCAAAACAACATACTTCTTGGCAAAGATATTATTGAAGCCGCGCTTAGGCAAACGTCTCTGGAGGGGCATCTGACCGCCTTCGAAACCGGGTCTTACGCCGCCGCCCGAACGGGCTTTCTGACCTTTATGACCCTTACCTGCCGTTTTTCCGTTACCGGAGCCCGGTCCTCTACCGCGTCTCTTTACATCGGTGGTTGAGCCCGCGACGGGTGAAAGTTCGTGTAAATTCATTTTGCCACCTCCTTATTTTGCTTCTTCAACCTTTATAAGGTGAGATATTTTTGTAATTTTACCCTTTGTCGCTGCGTTATCCGGCTGTACAGAAACATCGTTTATCTTTCTGAGACCGAGAGATTTCGCAGTGGCGATTTGGTCATCTTTTCTGCCGATAAGGCTTCTTACGAGAGTAACTTTAATACTTGCCATTAAAATAGCCTCCCTTAATCCATAATCTCTTCAACGGTCTTACCGCGTCTTGCAGCAACCTGAGCCGCGTCTTCAAGAGATTTAAGTCCGTTTATTGTAGCATGAACCACATTTATTTTATTGCGTGAACGCAGCGCCTTTGTTCTGATATCTCTGATACCTGCCATTTCGACAACCGCACGAACAGCGCCGCCGGCGATAACGCCTGTACCGGGAGCAGCCGGCTTCATAACGACCATTGAAGCGTCGTACTTACCGATTACTTCATGAGGGATTGATGTATCCTTCATGCTGATTTTAACTATGTTCTTCTTCGCATCCTCAATACCTTTGCGGATAGCCTCCGGAACCTCGGCAGCCTTGCCGATTCCTGTTCCTACATGACCTGCTCCGTCACCCACAACGATAAGTGCGGAGAATTTCATGATTCTGCCGCCCTTAACGGTCTTGGATACACGGTTAAGTGAAACTACGCGCTCCTGGAGGTCGAGTGTGCTCGGATCAATTAAACTTGACATATTTTCCGTCTCCTTAACTTAGAATTTAAGTCCGCCTTCACGGGCGCCTTCTGCAAGCTCTTTAACTCTGCCGGTGTAAACAAAACCGCCGCGGTCGAAAACGACCGTTTCTATGTTCTTGGCAATCGCACGCTCGGCAACAGTCTTGCCGACCTTCGCAGCAGCTTCTTTATTGCCGCCGTAAGCGTCAAAGTCCTTATCCATGGTAGATGCACTTGCAAGCGTCACACCGTTTACATCGTCAATAACCTGAGCATAAATATGCTTTGCAGAACGGAATACGCAAAGACGCGGGCATTCAGGGGTTCCGGAAATTTTTGCACGAACTCTTTTATGTCTCTTAATTCTTGCAGCTTTACTGTTAGGTTTCTTAACCATAATATTTTCCTCCCTTTATTATTTTGATTTACCGGCTTTGCCTTCTTTACGCTTGATGACCTCATCAGCGTATCTGATACCTGCTCCCTTGTAAGGCTCGGGAGGTCTTTTCATTCTTACATTTGCCGCAAACTGACCCACAAGCTGCTTATCAGCACCGGAAATGACTACCGAGTTGGGATCGGGCACCTCGATGGTGATACCCTCAACCGGCTCAACAATTACCTGGTGCGAGTAACCGAGGTTCATAACCAGATTTTTCCCCTGCATCTGCGCTCTGTAACCTACGCCGCTGATTGCAAGAGTCTTTTTATAACCGGTCGTAACTCCGTCCACCATATTTGAAATAAGTGTTCTTGTAAGACCGTGAAGCGAGCGGTGGAGCTTGTCGTCAGACGGACGCTCAACCGTGATTTCGCTGCCGTTTATGTTCACCTTCATATCCTTATGAAGCTGCTGCGTGAGGGTGAACTTGCCACCCTTTACCGTTATTACGTTATCGGCGTCGAGCTTTACATCAACACCGGAGGGAACAGTAATCGGTTTCTTACCTATTCTTGACATTTTGTACCTCCTTACCAAACGAAAGCAAGAACTTCGCCGCCGACGCCTGCTTTTCTTGCCTGTTTGTCTGTCATAACGCCTTTAGAGGTTGATACGATTGCTATGCCAAGACCTCTCATTACGCGGGGCAGTTCATCGCTGCCGGCGTAAATTCTAAGTCCGGGTTTGGATATTCTTTTGAGGCCCTGAATAACTCTTGACTTCTTTTCGCCGTACTTGAGAGTAAGCACGATAATGCCCTGAAGTCCGTCCTCAACAATTTTCATATCCTTGATATAACCCTCATCAAGAAGGATCTGGCAGATTGCCTTCTTTGTATTGGACGCAGGGATTTCAACTGTTTCGTGTTTCGCCGAATTAGCGTTTCTTATTCTTGTGAGCAAATCGGCGATAGGGTCTGTAATCTGCATTTTTCGTTCCTCCTCTACCAGCTTGCTTTCTTTACTCCGGGGATTTGACCTTCATAAGCCAGCTCTCTGAAGCATATTCTGCAAATGCCATAATTTCTGAGGTACGCATGCGGGCGTCCGCAGATTTTGCATCTGTTGTACTCTCTTGTAGAGAATTTCTGGGTCTTCTGCTGTTTTAAAATCATTGCCTTTTTAGCCACTAAAATTCCCTCCCTTATCTTGAAAACGGAGCGCCCATAAGTGTGAGCAGCTCTTTAGCCTGTTCGTCAGTTTCGGCTGTTGTTACAAAAATAACATCCATACCTCTGATTTTCTCAACCTTATCGTAATCGATTTCGGGGAAAATCAGCTGCTCCTTTATGCCCAGAGCGTAATTTCCGCGACCGTCAAACGCGTTGGGATTGATACCGCGAAAGTCACGTACACGGGGAAGCGCGATATTGAAAAGACGATCGACAAACTCATACATCTTCTCGCCTCTGAGCGTAACCTTAGCGCCGATTGCCATGCCTTCACGAATTTTAAAGTTGGCAACCGACTTTCTCGCAGCGCAGGGAACGGCCTTCTGACCTGTGATAAGCGCAAGCTCCTCACAGACATTTGCAATAACCTTGCTGTTATCCTTGGCGTCTCCGCAGCCGACGTTAATAACGATTTTATCCAGCTTCGGAATCTGCATAACGCTCTTGTAGTTAAATTTTTTCATAAGGGCGGGGGCAATATCGTTTTTATATAGATCTTTAATTCTTGACATTTTCCGTTACTCCTCCCTTAAAATATTTCCTTGCAGTCGGGGTTCTTACAAACTCTGACCTTTTTGCCGTCCTCAAGAACCTTATAACCGATTCTCGTAGGCATTTTGCACTTGGGGCAGATAACCTGAACCTTACAGGCGTAAATCGCGCCCTCTGCCTCTATTCTGCCGCCGGCCTCACCCTGACGGCGGGGTTTAACGTGCTTTGTCACCATATTGGCTTTTTCAACTATTACTTTGCCTTCCTTGGGAGATACCTCCAAGACCTTGCCCTGCTTACCACGGCTTTTACCGGACAGAACAAGAACGGTGTCACCCTTCTTAACGTGTAATTTACTCATTTTCAGATTCCTCCTTAAAGCACTTCGGGAGCAAGCGACAGAATTTTCGTGTATTCCTTATCGCGCAGCTCTCTGGCTACCGGTCCGAAGATACGTGTGCCTCTGGGGGTTTTATCTTCTTTTATGATAACCGCTGCATTCTCATCGAATCTGATGAATGAGCCGTCTGCTCTTTTTACGCCTTTGACGGTGCGAACGACGACTGCCTTAACAACATCGCCCTTTTTAACTGTGCCGCCCGGTGCCGCTTTTTTTACAGAACAAACAATTACATCGCCGATACCTGCGTATCTTCTTCTCGTGCCGCCAAGCACTCTGATGCACATAAGCTCTTTTGCACCGGTGTTGTCAGCAACTTTAAGATATGTCTGCTGTTGTACCACGATTTTGTCCTCCTTGCTTAATTTTAGTTAATTATTTAGCCTTCTCGATTATTCTAACAAGTCTCCATCTTTTGTCTTTAGAAAGCGGTCTTGTCTCCATAACCTCAACTGTATCACCGATACCGCACTCGTTTTTCTCGTCGTGCGCCTTGAGTTTATAAGTATTTTTTATAACTTTCTTGTACAAAGGATGCTTCACGTTGTCCTTGATCGCAACAACGACAGTCTTATCCATCTTATCGCTGACAACGATACCAACTCTTGTTTTTCTGAGTGTTCTTTCCATTTGATTTTTCCTCCTTTTCCAAGAAAATTACTTGCTTTCCTGCAGCTCAAGCTGACGTATAAGGGTGTTTACCCTCGCAATGTCCTTCTTAACGGCTACTATACGCTGCGGGTTTTCAAGCTGGTTTGTAGAATGTTGAAATTTAAGATTAAAAAGCTCTTTTTTAAGCTCGCTGAGCTTGTTTTCCAGCTCAGCTGCGCTCAATTCTCTGAGTGCACTTGCTTTCATGTTATAACCAATCCTTTCCTAAAGTCCGGTGAAAACACCGCGCTTAATTTTTGCCCGCCGCTGTCTGCTCCAAAGAAGCCTTTGACACAAACTTACATTTAATAGGAAGCTTGTGCATGGCAAGGCGCATAGCCTCTCTTGCCTGCTCCTCGGATACATCTGCGATTTCAAAGAGGACTCTGCCGGGCTTTACAACTGCTACCCAGTACTCTACCGAACCTTTACCGGAACCCATTCGGGTCTCAGCGGGTTTCTGCGTTACAGGCTTGTCGGGGAATATTTTTATCCAAACGCGACCGCCTCTTTTGAGATATCTTGTCATTGCGATACGTGCAGCCTCAATCTGGTTGTTTGTAATCCATGCCGGCTCAGTAGCCACAAGACCGAATTCACCGTAAGCAATAGTGTTGCCGCGGGTAGCCTTACCCTTCATGCGGCCCCTCTGTACCTTTCTGTACTTAACTCTCTTAGGAATCAGCATTACTTAGCGCCTCCTTCTTTCTTAGGTGTTCTCTTCACATCGGCAAGAATTTCGCCCTTATAGATCCAAACCTTAACGCCGATTTTTCCGTAAGTAGTATTTGCCTCGGTAAAACCGTAATCAATGTCTGCCCTGAGTGTCTGAAGCGGAATAGTGCCCTCATGGTATGTCTCACTTCTGGCGATTTCAGCGCCGTTAAGTCTGCCGGAAACCATTATCTTAATACCCTTAGCTCCTGCGCGCATCGTTCTGCCGATTGCCTGCTTCATAACACGTCTGAACGCCATTCTTTTCTCAAGCTGTGCCGCGCAGCTCTCTGCAACCAGCTGAGAATTCATGTCGATATTTTTAACCTCTACAATTTTTATATCAACTTTTTTGCCTGTAAGCTTTACAAGCTCATTTTTAAGCTTTTCAATTTCAACGCCGCCGCGTCCTATTACAAGACCGGGCTTTGAGCAGGAGAGGAATACCTTTATGCTCTTACCGTCAGTGCTGCGTTCAATCTCTATTTTGGGGATACCGGCGTCATAGTATTTCTTTTTCAGGTACTCACGGATATTGTAGTCTTCAAGTATAAGGTCACCTGTAAGACCGTCTTTGGATATCCATCTTGAATCCCAGCCTTTAATAACACCGACTCTCATTCCGTGCGGATGTACTTTCTGTCCCATTTTATGCCTCCTTCTCCTCTAATACAATTGTAACATGAGAAGTTCTCTTGTTTATTCTGAACGCTCTTCCCTGTGCCCTGGGCATAATTCTCTTGAGAATCGGACCCGGTCCAACGTAGCACTCCGCTACATAAAGATTATCCGTATTCATACCGTAGTTGTTTTCAGCGTTGGCCATTGCGCTTTTAAGCAGCTTTGCAAGCGGCTCCGACGCTGCCTTCGGCGTGTTTTTGAGAACAGCCATAGCATACTTTGCCGGTTTGTTTCTTATAAGATCAAGAACCACACCGACCTTGCGGGGAGAGATTCTGAGATATTTTAAATGTGCTTTTGCCTGCATTTATATTTCCTCCTTGCCCCTTACTTTGTAGTCTTTGAGCCAGCATGGCCTCTGAACGTTCTTGTCGGAGCAAATTCACCAAATTTGTGACCCACCATGTCCTCGGTTACATAAACCGGAACGTGCTTTCTGCCATCGTGAATTGCAACTGTATGTCCGACAAAGTCCGGGAATATCGTCGATGCTCTCGACCAGCTCTTGAGCACCACTTTTTCGCCGGTTTCGTTTAATTTCTGTACTTTTGCTAAAAGCTTAGGATCGACAAACGGTCCTTTTTTAACGCTTCTACCCATTTAAATAATCCTCCTTCCGGCTTATGCGTCGTTGCGACGCTTAACGATAAATTTATCTGTTCTGTTCTTCTTAGAACGCGTCTTATAACCGAGTGTAGGCTTGCCCCACGGGGTTACAGGGCCGGGACGACCGATAGGGGACTTGCCCTCACCACCGCCGTGCGGATGATCACAGGGGTTCATAACTGAACCGCGAACTGTCGGTCTTATGCCCATATGACGCTTTTTACCGGCTTTACCGATAGAAACGTTTGAGTGATCGCCATTGGATACGACACCGATTGTGGCGGTGCAGTTAAGCTTTATAAGGCGAACCTCACCGGAGGGTAGACGAACCTGAGCATAGCCGTTTTCCTTAGCCATAAGCTGTGCAGAATTTCCGGCAGAGCGGACAAGCTGCGCACCCTTACCTGGATGAAGCTCGATATTGTATATAAACGTACCTACGGGAATGCTGTCGATTGGTAGTGTATTTCCGGGCTTGATATCAGCGTCCGCAGAAGCAACTATTGTATCGCCGACAGACAGACCCTCCGGACATATTATATACGCCTTCTGACCGTCTTCATACTTAATAAGAGCTATGAATGCCGAACGGTTGGGATCGTACTGAATCGAATCAACGGTAGCAGGCATGCCGAGCTTGCCGTTTCTCTTGAAGTCTATAATTCTGTACTTTACTTTATTTCCGCCGCCCTGGTGACGAACGGTAATTCTGCCGTAGCTGTTGCGTCCGGCATTCTTCTTAACTTTGGTAAGAAGTGATTTTTCGGGAGCAGCCTTTGAAAGACAGCTGTAGTCAACATTTGTCATCTGGCGTCTTCCCGGAGTAGTAGGTTTATATGTTTTTATAGCCATTTAAAACCCCTCCTTACATCATTCCGTCAAAGAACTCAATTGTCTTTGACTTGTCTGTGAGCTTAACGTAAGCCTTCTTCGATTTGGAAGTAAAGCCGCGGTGTACGCCCATTCTCTTTTCCTTGCCTTTGCAGTTTACTGTTGTAACCTTCTCGACCTCAACGCCGAAAATCTTCTCAACAGCTTCCTTTATTTCGATCTTGTTAGCGTCAAGCGCCACCTTAAAAGCGTATGTTTTGTTTTGCATACCGCCCATCGATTTTTCCGAAATGATGGGTTTCTGGAGTATATCATAAACTGATTTCATTACGCATATACCTCCTCAATTTTCTTAACGGCATCCGCTGTAAGAATGAGCTTGTCATACTTGAGGATATCGTAAGTATTGATAGTATTCGTAAGCGCAGTCTTTATACCCTGGATATTGGAAGCGCTCTTTACAAAGCACTTGTTAAGCTCACCGTTTACGATAAGAGCCTTTTTAACATCCATTTTATCAAGCATGCCTACGATTGTCTTTGTCTTATATTCATCTACTGCAATGTTGTCAACAACAATAAGTTTGCCTTCAGCCAGCTTTGAAGAGAACGCTGATTTAAGAGCAAGTCTCTTAAGCTTTTTATTCATAGCGAAGCGATAATCGCGTGGCTTGGGAGCAAACACAATACCGCCGTGCGTCCACTGCGGGCTTCTTGTCGAGCCCTGTCTTGCATGACCGGTGCCCTTTTGTCTCCATGGCTTTTTACCGCCGCCGGAAACCTCCGCGCGGGTAAGCGCAGACTGGGTACCCTGTCTCTGGTTTGCGAGGTAATTTGTAACCGCCATGTGCATTGCAGGCTTGTTTACCTCAATGGCAAAGATCGAATCGGAAAGTTCCATTGTTGAAACCTTTTCGCCATTCATGTTCAAAACATCAATAGTAGCCATTATTTTTTACCTCCTTCTTAACCGATTTTAACAGTGCTCTTTACGGTTACGACAGAACCCTTGGGACCGGGAATCGCGCCCTTAACTACGAGCAGATTGTTCTCAGTATCAACCTTAACAACATCAAGATTTTGAACTGTTACTCTTACGGCACCCATGTGTCCGGGCATTTTCTTGCCTTTATAAATTCTCGAAGGCGAAGAACATGCGCCCATGGAGCCCGCATGTCTGTGAGTCGGACCGCCGCCGTGCGTCATTGGTCCGCGGCGACCGTTATAGCGCTTAATCGTACCGGCAAAGCCTTTACCCTTTGAAATACCGGTAACATCAACGCCTGCGCCGACCTCAAATGTATCTACGCTGATAACGTCGCCGACATTTAGCGACTCGGCGTCTTCAAGTCTGAACTCTTTCAAAACTTTTTTGTAACCAACGCCCGCCTTGTCAAAGTGACCCTTCATAGGCTTGGTTACCCGGTTTTCCTTCTCGTCTGCAAAGCCGAGCTGAACCGATGAGTAGCCGTCCTTCTCAGCGGTTTTCTTCTGTACAACAGTACAGGGACCGGCCTGAATTACGGTTACCGGAATAACGTTTCCGGTTTCGTCAAAAACCTGAGTCATTCCGATTTTCTTTCCGATAATACCTTTTTTCACTTTCTTTTCCTCCTTAGGTTATTGGTTGAGTCAAGCTCAACATGACCCCGGCACTTCATAACATCAAAGCTTAATTTCGATGTCAACGCCTGCCGGAAGCTCAAGATTTGCAAGAGCATCTGCCGTCTTTGCAGTCGGCTTTGTGATGTCGATAAGACGCTTGTGAGTTCTTCTCTCAAACTGCTCTCTCGAATCCTTATACTTATGAACCGCGCGAAGGATTGTGACTACTTCCTTCTTTGTAGGCAGCGGGATAGGTCCCGACACCGTGGCGCCTGTTCTCTGAGCAGTATCAATGATTTTCTGAGCTGTTTGATCAACAAGTATCGCCTCAAAACCCTTAATTCTGATTCTGATTCTTTCTGACTTTGTCGCCATTTTTGCTTACGCCTCCTTAAAATATTAATTTAATTTGGTTTAGGCAGCATTCTACATTATAATATAGAAGATACAAATTATTTTCAGCATTTTCTCATACACTCAGCCGTGTGTTTCACCCACTTGCCTAAAAAATAACGGCTTTGGGGAGCCGAATGTCCGCATGTCCCATTCTTGCACGGCTTACCGAACCAACTTCGGCAGTTCCCGAATAAAACATAAAAGCAAAAATATTTGTATGCCGCCCGGTTTTAAACCGAACATACTCCGCGAAAATTCCCTGCTAAAGCCGGTTGAGCAACCGACCTCTCAGCCACCTTTCGCATCAACGCATTAGTCACAAGCACCAGTATAGCATAGGCAACAGCAAAAAGCAAGTGTTTTTTTAGTTTTTTACAGTTATTTTTTACTGTTAATTACAGCAGATAATCATTTCTCTCTCACATTAAAAAAGCGGCATCTTTTCGATGCCGCTTTTAAATTTTAGTTACAGACCGAGATATCTTGTGCAAACCGCTGCAATCTCGGAACGCTTAATATTGTTCTTGCCATAGATATAGTTTCTTCCGTCAACTTCAGAGCCATTGAAGTATTTAGCGTAAACCGCCAGCTTCATATAGGTTTTTGCCCAATTCTGTACAGAAGCCTCATCGGCAAAGCCAAATGAATTGTAATAGCTGTCAACCGCTTCTTTATTAGCCTGATAATAAGCGTCAACAGACTGTGTCATCTCATTGTCAAGGAATGAAAGCTCAACAATAATTTTTGCAAGCTGTGCTCTTGTCGCATTGCCCTTGCCGTCAAACACAAGCTGACCGTCCAGGTTGTTGCTGCCGCCCATAATGCCGAGCTTTGTAACAGCCTTAACATAATTCGCTGCCCAATTTGCAATAGTATCAGTATACTCAAGCTTAACGCCTGCATACTGTGTAGCATCGATTCCGAGAAGCCTTACAGCGATTGCAGCCACTTCATATCTTGTCATGCTATTTGAAGCGTTAAAATTACCGAGGTCATCGCCCTGCAGCACGCCAGTTCCGCTCGCATTCAGCTTATCGATATAGGGTTTTGCCCAATTCGGAATCTTCGAAGCATCTTTATAGGCAATCGGAGCTCTATTTGCAACAACCTTGATTGTAACAAGCTCAGTTTCTCCGTCGCTGTACGTAACCATTGCATAAAGATATGTAACTCCCTGATCAATAACTACATTTTGTGATGCTTCCGTTGTCAGCTTTTTATCAGCATAAAGCTTATATGAAACGTTTTTAGCTGTAATATCAAGCGATACTGATCGTGTATTTTCGTCAAATGTCACCGTGCGAAGCGACGCATTATTCTCATCGACCGTTTCGCCCGCAACAGTGATACCCTCATCGGATTTTTTAATTGTAAGAGCATAAGGCGCTGAAACATTGGTGCCGCTCTCTGATGTTACAATAATATATACCGTAGTATCCTTAGCAACCGAAACTGTATTGTTTTCAATAAGCTGCGAGCATGCAGCGTCAGCAAATACTTTAAATGTCGCACCGCGTGAAATCTCGGGTTTTACAACAAATTTGTTTCTTGCGGTCACAGTAAACCCATTGCCGTCAGCCACGGCACCGTCAATTCCGTACAGAACAGCCTCGGTATTCTTTTCTTTATCGAGACTAAGCTTGTAAAGCTTATAATCAACACCGTTTTCTGCTGTAACACCGAGTGTAAATTCATTGATACCCGAAACGAGGTCGTCAATTACAAACTGACCGTTCTCATCCATGCGATATACTGTTGTACCGCTCCATACAGAGGCAGTAGCACCCTCGGATATTTCTATGCTGAATTTAAATTCGTTAATGTTTCCGGGAACGATTGCCGAAAGAACGTCGCCGTTCATGTCAACTCCGTTAGCGCTGATAATATCGCATTCTCTGCTGAGACCGCGTGTAATCGTAACATAGAAATATTCTGACGCGTCGTCTTTTGAAAGCTTAAATCTCAGCACTACGGACTGACTCGGCATAATTCCGGCTACACTGTAAACACCATCTGACAGTTCAAGCTCGGAATTATCGGTAATATTAAACGCCTCATCAACTGTAACCTTACCTGTATCAAAAGCAAACGAAAAATTCTCTGTTTCTCTGTCAAGCGAAACATTATACTCCAGAGCATTTCTCTCAACAAATGCTCCAGCAGTCGTATTGACAAGCTCGCCCGGCTCAACCGCTGTTGCAGCCTTATTTACAGTAAGCTTATACGCTACAGTTGCAGCAAGGTCATAGGAATATGCCACTAAAAGGAAGTAGTTTTTCTGATTTTTAAGAACGCACTCCTCAACTTTCCTTGAACGCGAGTAGTCAACTGCGTTTGTAAAATCGGCATTCGACTCATAAAGTTCGTATTTTTCAAGCCCGCTGATATCAAGCTGTGCGGACAGCGTTCCGGCAGGATAGTCAAGTGATATTGTCCTCGCATCGTTATCCGGAGCGGTTCCGTTTACGGTAAACGGAGGAATCGCGTTACTCTTCTGAGTTCTTGCAGCATCAAGATAGCAGTAATCATATCTGATCTTGCCTGTCGGAAGCTGTGTGCTTGTTTCATTTTTCCAGTTTTCCGAATAAGTAGATTTAAAATATGTTCCCGTCATATCAACCTTAGAGTTTGTGCTTCCGTAAGGAAATTCAAAGCCCGCAAGGCCGACAACGGTATTGTCTCTCATTGTTATTGTATTTGTATAATCCTCAGAGCCAAGTGAACCGTCCCAGAACCCGATAAAATTCTTAAGCCCGGAATAGGTGGAGTTGATAACAGTATTTCCGTCTATATGTATCTGAGAAAATCCGTGTCCGTAAACCGTTAGAAACGTACCCTCGCCTACATTATTATAAAAGATATTATCAACAATATTAAGTTCGGCATACTGTTCTTTAAACGAGTTACCGACTTTGTTTTTGTTAAACGACTCGAGCTGCCACCTGTTTTCCATAAAATAATTGGCAAACATACAGCCTTTGATAGTGACAGAACAATCAGTCATATAGTCTTTCCACTTATGCCAGCCGAAGTTTGAGGACCAACCATCCATGGTATCGTCAAAGAAGCAACCTTCCCACGTAATCTTGGGCGATACAAACTCGTCAATTAAACGTGTGCAGGGAGACATCAGCTTAACAAGGCGGAAATTAACAAAATAGGTCTCATCCGCATTGTATTTTGCCGATTCCGCGCCGTTTGACGCATTGGAATTCCAAAGCGATATGGCATAAACATTGTACGCTCTTCCCGTAGGGCTGTCATCATAAAAAGTAGAAACGCCGAGATCATCCTGCTCCATGGCAATGTTTTTAAATCTCACAACGGTTTTTGCAGAGCTTATCGGACGGTAATTGTCATAAATTCTTCCGGTAACCTTTACACCCCAAACATTCACCTCTCCATTGGTGCCGCCTTCGATTACAATATTTGTAACATTAGTGGAGTTGCTCGTCCAATCCGGATTGTATGTCCACGGAAGCGTAGGATCTTCGGGGTTAACGGCATTGGGGCTGTTATTCCAGTTTACGCCGAAAATATCAATACTTCTTGATATTCTCAATTCTCCGAAATCACCGCTTGCAAGCATAAGCTGAATGTTGCCCTCAATGTAAGGGTCAACCTCAGCCGCGGCAATAGCGGAATCTATATCGGCAAAGGCATTTTTGCCGACGGTAAACTGATAGGACGTACCGTCCCACTCAGTTACATACGCGTCTCCCGCCTTATAACTGCCGACAGCAGCATTTACAATATACGCCGTATTTTTGATAACGCCGTTGGGATCGACATAATCATTGAAAAACACAGGCGTTGCAGCAAAAGTAATCACAGTGAGCATGGACAGAGCCATGAGCGCGGTGACAACCAATGCAAGCACTCTTTTCGTTCTACTCATAAAAACATCTTCCTTTCGGATTTTCTGAAAGCTATATTTTTAAATATAACATTACTCATTCATTATAGCAAAGTGAATATTCAAAATATATAACCTGATGTTGCATAAATTATACTAAATGCGTTATTTTTGTTTGATATCACCATATACGTAATTATATCGCAAAACATTCTATAGAAAATGCACACAGAAAAACGAAACAAGCCAATCTGAAGTACAAAAAAATATAAACAGCCGCCCACTTAGAGCGGCTGTTTATTAAATCCGACTGACTATTCAACGCCGAAAAAATGCTTAATATTTTCAAAAATTTCTACTATTGCAAACCTGAATTTCACCGAGGTTTCTTCTGTTTCGGTGGTCATTTCTAATGCACCGCCCGTCAAAACGTCGGACATTTTCTCCTTATTGCCGTCTGCATCCGACGCACCGACGCAGATATCCGGGAACATAACACACCAAAAGTTTTTACCGGCAGCCGAGCCTATTTCGACATCCACCGTATCGTAGACGCCGGCGGGAAGAGACACACCCTCATAGGTACGGGTAGGGAAAAAGCGCTGACGAACCGTGACGCGGACACTGTCGGCGCTGCCGCGGCTTTTAAGTATTTCTTCCGCCTTTTCAACAATCACGTCGCCGTTTTGCCGTGCGCTTTCCATAGCCTGAGCTTTGCTGTCTGAGCTGTAAAAAAGCTGTGAGCAAAGCTGCGCTATACCGTCGCGCACTGACATTTTGTTTTGCTGGTCATACTCACTGTCGGAGTTTGCGACAATATGCAGCCTCAAAACTCCGTCGCGAATCTGACCGGCTTCCCTCTCAGATATAATAAGCATCACTGTCAAAAAGCCGAAAAACACAGCAAACAAGGACAGAGCGCACATAAATTTTCTTTTCATTTTTTCACTTCCCGAGGTTTATTTGAAACCATTATTGACCGGGAGAAAAAAATTTAATCAGAAAAGCGGATATTTTTCAAAAATTTCATATGAACTCAACCGCATTCGGACAGGGCTTTGTAATATAAGTATTAGGGAATTGCGAACGTATAAGACCAAAGGCATCCGACGCCGCTTTATGCGAATCAAACACGCCGTAAACGGACGAGCCGGAGCCGCTCATCATAGAAAAAAACGCACCGTTTTTCAACATAAGCTCTTTCAGCCGGGCGATTGCCGGACACAGAGAAATGCTTGCAGACTCAAGCGCGTTTTGAGCACCAGAAAAAACAACGTTAGCACTTTTTCCGCTTTTCAGAGACGATATAACTAAATTTGTACTGTCAGCGCCGTATGCTCGGGCAATAAGAGGTGAAGAAAACACCTCCGAGGTTGACAGGGAAAAGCGCGGCTTTGTTATTACAATCCAGCATTCGGGCATAGCAGAAAGAGGGGTAACCTGCTCGCCTATTCCCTCACAAAGAGCAGTGCCTCCGTAAAAGAAAAACGGGATATCCGCGCCTATATTTTCCGTAAGCTTTACTTTTTGACCGGGGCTTAAAGAAATACCGTAAAGCCTGCAAAGCCCCTCTAAAACAGCCGCACCGTTAGAGCTGCCGCCGCCAAGTCCCGAACCGCACGGAATATGCTTTTTAAGGCGAATGTCAATCCCGCCGTCAATGCCAAAGTAATCAAAAAAGGCTTTTGCCACCTTGTAAACTATATTTCTGCCATCTGTCGGAATATAGCGCAGATTACAGGAAACCGATATACCGTGCGGCTTTTCGGTCATTGTAACAATATCGCACAGTGTGACCGTTTGCATAACCGTACGCAAAAGATGATACCCATCCTCTCTCCTGCCCTTGATATCAAGAGTCACATTTATTTTGGCGTGAGATTTCAGCGTTATCATAATTTATCAATAAATTTTCTCAGGCGTTCAAGCGCAAGCTCAATGTTTTCAACCGAATATGCATAAGAAATACGCAGAAAACCATTTCCGCTTTTTCCGAACGCACTGCCCGGAACAACTGCCAGGCGCTGTTCACGCAAAAGCCGCTCGCAGAATTCGTCACTGGACATACCAAAATCTGAAATATCCGGAAATATGTAAAACGCACCGAACGGCTCAAAGCATGAAAGCCCCATTTCGCGCAGACCTGCAAGTATAAGCTTTCTGCGTCGATCATAACCCATGCGCATATCCTCGATATCATTGTCGCCGTAGCGCAGTGCTTCAACAGCAGCATATTGGCTTGTCGTCGGCGCACTCATTATTCCATACTGATGCACAAGCGTCATTTTTTTAATAACCGGGCGCGGCGCTGCGGCAATGCCAAGCCGCCAGCCTGTCATTGAAAATGCTTTAGAAAAACCATTTATAATTATCGTGCGCTCACGCATACCGTCAAGGCTTGCAATGCTGACATGGCGCGTGCCGTAAGTCAGCTCCGCATAGATTTCATCGGACAGCACCATTATATCGGTGCCTCTAAGAACACGGGCTATTGCACCAAGCTCGCTCTTTGTCATAATGGCTCCCGTCGGATTATTAGGATAAGGCAGCACAAGCAGCTTGGTTTTGGGGGTTATAGCTTTTTTAAGAGCAGCGGCCGTTAGTTTGAAGTCATCCTCTTTTTTTGTGACAATCGGCACAGGTATACCGCCGGCAAGCACGGTAATAGGCGAGTAGCAGACAAAGGACGGTTCCGGTACCAGCACCTCGTCTCCGGGGTTGACAAGTGTTCGTATAGCAAGGTCAATACCCTCGCTTCCCCCAACCGTTATAAGTATTTCATCCTCACTGTAATTGAGGTTAAAGCGCCGCTTTAGATAGGAACAGCACTCCTCTCTCAGCTCGCGCATGCCCGAGTTGGCCGTATATTTTGTCCGCCCGTGTTCCAAAGACTCAATTCCCGCTTCTCTGATATGCCACGGCGTATGGTAATCCGGCTCTCCTATCGAAAGTGACAGCACATCGTCAAACTCTGCAGCGATATCAAAAAATTTGCGTATTCCGGACGGCTTTATCGTCTTAACTTTATCGGAAAAAAGATTTTCGTAATTCATCATATATTATACAAGCCGCGCATGTCCTCCTCCGATACGTCGTAGCTTATCCCCTTATCCTTGTATTTTTTCAGCACAAAATGAGTTGCGGTTGACAGCACACCGTCCATAGGCGCAAGTCTCTGAGACACAAAAAGCGCCACCTCAGTAAGCGTTTTGCCCTCAATTGTCAGAAGTATATCGTATGCGCCGGACATGAGACTGACGCTTTTC
>CABULU010000021.1 GCA_902492505.1 uncultured Eubacteriales bacterium | reverse complement strand
GCACGTAATTTTCAAGTATGCTTATGTCGTCAAAGGAAAGGCCGGCAAGCCCTGTTTTTAAAAACGAAAAAACATTTTCAAAATTAAAGCCGTCGCACACGACCTCTACCGCGCTCAGCACCATAGCAGTAAGCGGCATTGATAAAAGACTTTTTTTGATATCGGTAAATGCAGGCACGCCGTGCTTTGCAAAAACGGCGGAAGCGAGCGGGCTGAGGCTTTCGCTGTCGGGTGAAAGAACCGCAATGTCACGGTAACGGTATTTACCGTTTAATACGTCGTTTTTTATTTTACAGGCAATAAAATTCAGCTCTTCGCCTGAATTTTTTGCGGAGTAAACAGTGAGGGCATTGTCGTTCTCATATTTTCTGCTCGAGCGGGTGAGTACAGGCGTTTCCATTGCACAGCTTTCTATAAATTGTAGTACCGGCGCAATAAGCCGCCTTTGAATCCCGTCTGTCTTTATAAACGAGCATGGAATGTCCTGTTTTTTGCACATCGACTCAATACGCCTTGCCTCGCTTGAGACAGTAGTGAACAGCTCGCTTTCAAGATCGGTTGTAAATGCAAAAAAGCATCCCGCCGCCTGCAATATCAACTGAGAGATAAGCTCCAGCTGCTGTGCCGTAAATCCGTAAAATCCGTCAAACATAAATACGGCGTCATTGAAAATATCGTTGATCTCCAGCATGGCGGCGGCAAGTGTTATATCGTCTCCCGGCGCTTTATACTCACCCTCCCACAGTTGCTTGTAGCGATTGTAAATCAGAAACATGTCGCGGTATTTTAAAAGTGTGGACGGCGGAATTCCGTCGCTCGGTATCGCCTCTATGTTTTCAAGGCTTATGCGGCAGGTGTCAAACTCGGCAAAGGCGGATGACAGCTTTGAAATAAATCCGTGACTTAACGCTGCGCTTTTATAGTAGGACAGGCTTTCGTATACTTCTTTTACTGATCTGTACAAAGCAGCCGTACTCATCGCGCTGTCCGGCAGCTTTTTTGCCGTTTTTCCCAGCAGGCGGAAAACAGTGTTGGACAAGCGGCTGAAGCTTTGCACCTGCACACCCTGCAATTCCGTTTGGTTAAAACTGTATTCGCGTGATATTGTGAGCTGTTCGGGCACGACAAAAAATACGCGCATGCCTTCTTTTAAAAGGCGGCGTGCCTCATTTTCAAGCGCGTGCGTTTTTCCCGTACCCGCGCGTCCGTAATAAATGTTTACCATTTGCTCACCGCTTAAATTATTTGTCGGCTTACCCTAAAAGATGTCAATGTTATCTGAAAAATTTTTTTAGTACGTCGGGCAGCTGACTGAGAGATTCAATTTCATAGTCTGGCTGAATATTTTCGGGATTCGGTGTCTTTTTCGGATTGAACCGACAGGTGGAAATACCCGAATTAATGCCTCCTAAAATGTCGGAGGACGGACTGTCACCGACAATCAGCGCCCGTTTTTTATCAAAATCTGGTATGTGTTTTTCACAGAACTCAAAAAACTCCCTTGAGGGCTTGTTTACACCGATCTTATCAGAAATAAAAATATCCTTGAAGTATTTTGCAATTCCCGCCGCCGCTATTCTGCCATCCTGTACGTGCGCCGTGCCGTTTGAAATTATGTATAAATCGTAGCTTTTATACAGCTGCTCCAAAATTTCCGGCGCGCCGTCCATGAAAAAGCACTGCTTCGACAGAGAGCGTTCGTACAGCTTTTTCGCCTCGGTCGGCTTACAGTCTACATCAATGGCGTTAAAAAATTCTTCAAACCTGTTTAATAGCACCTGGGCTCGGGTAAGCTCTCCGCGCTCCAGCTTTTTCCACATGCTGTCGTTGATTTCACTGTACAGTGAAATGTTTTGCTCAGTTACGGTCACGCCCAGCTGTGACATCGTATTAGTCAGCGCGGCTTTTTCCGATTTATGAAAGTCCAAAATTGTGTCGTCAAGGTCAAAAAGAATGATGTTGGGCATGATACCTTCCTTTTTAAAAAAATACGGCATGCGGATATTTAAACCCGCATGCCGCTCGATGCCTATGCGTTACGCAATCGCTTCATTTATGCGCTCAATCAGCGCGTCGCAATCTTCGCCGTGAACGGCGCAGGCCTGTTCGATTGTCTCGCCTCTTGCAGAGGGACAGCCCAGACAGTGCATTCCTATCTCAAGAAAGAACTGCGCGGTCTCGGGATATTTGTCGAGAATATCGCCTATTACGGAATCCTTTGTTACCATTTCCGATACATCCTTTCAAATATTTTATAAATATAGTATACACTATTTTGACTGAAAATCAAATACTTTATTTACAAACGTGCGTTTTTTGGTTATAATATTAACTTAGAAGAGTTTTCTGAGAGGAGAATGGCATTGGAGTTTCTGGATTTAAACAATAAATCTCAGGTTGATGAATACGAGCGCTTTGTGAAAAGCTGTGATAAAGGTCATTTTGCCCAGTCCGTTATGTGGGCAAGAATAAAAACCGACTGGAAGTTTGAAGCGGTCATTGTTCGCGGTGAGGATGGTGCAATAATAGGCAGTATGGGCGTTTTGGTGCGCCGTGTTCCTCTTTTTCGCGCTAATATGATGTACAGTCCGCGCGGCCCCGTCTGCGATATACACGACAAGGCAGTCATTAGCGCACTTATGGACGGTGTAAATACGCTTGCCAAAAAATACGGTGCGTATATACTTAAAATTGATCCCGACGTTAAAAGCGACGATAACGAATTTGTTAAAATTTTCCGTGAGCTCGGCTTTACTCTGCCCGAACAGTCTAAAAATTTCGAGGGCGTTCAGCCGAGATATGTCTTCAGACTTTATCTTAACGGCAGAAACGATGAGGAGCTTTTGGCGTCCTTTCACCAAAAAACCCGGTATAATATTCGCGTGGCGATAAAAAAGGGCGTTACGGTAAAGATTGAGGACAAGTCCCATGTAGACGACTTTTATAAAATTATGCTGGAAACCGGTATACGCGATAATTTCGTGATCAGAAACGCTGCTTATTTCAATCGTCTGCTCGATGCTCTCGGAGAGCATGCACGCCTGTATATGGCGTATCTTGACGGCAAGCCGATAGCGGGGACCATTGCGATTTGGTACGGCAACAAGGTCTGGTATCTTTACGGTGCATCCAGTGATTCTTACCGGAATGTCATGCCCAACTACCTTCTCCAGTTCGAAATGATAAAGTGGGCAGTGGAGGTCGGTGCGGATATTTATGATTTTCGCGGCGTTTCGGGCGATATCAGTGAGGACAACCCTCTCTACGGACTTTACCGCTTTAAAAAAGGCTTTAACGGCGAGTTTACAGAGTTTGTAGGGGAAATGAGCATTGTTTACCGCCCTGCACTGAATAAATTTTTGAAATTTGCCGAAAAGAATTACCGACATCTCAATATGGTAAAATTTAAGCTGAAAAACAGAGGCGCAAAATGACAAGGTTTGTAATAAATACAAACGACATTATTCATAACTATAATGAGCTTGCGCGGCATACTCACGCGCTTGTAATACCTACGCTCAAGTCCGACTGCTACGGTTTAGGCGCAGCAAAGGTCATGGAGCTTTTGTCCGGCTGCTGCGGTGTGTCGCTTTTTGCTGTGTCAAGGCTTGAAGAGGCGTTGCCGCTTGCGGGGCAGGGCACTGATATTCTGCTGCTGTCATGCTACCATGACGATGCATCTGTAAGGGCGGCTGTGGACGCAGGACTCATATTAGCTGTTGATTCTCTCGGTCAGGCCCGGCGTATTGCCGCATATGCCGCCGAAAAGGGTGTAACTGTACGAGTCCATGTTAAAATCGATACCGGCTTTGGCAGGTTTGGGTTTATGCCAGGAAATATATCTGAGATAAAAGAAGTTTATGGGCTGGAAGGACTCAGCGTGCGCGGAATATTTTCTCATTTTTATGAGTCTTTCAATATAAATTCAAAATCAACTGACATCCAGCTGGAAAAATTTAATGAGGTTATTGAAAAGCTGCGCGACAGCGGTATTAAAGTGGGCATAAGGCATATTGCAAATTCATGCGCCGCTTTGCGCGACGGTAAATATCATCTTGATGCTGTAAGAGTAGGTTCGGCTCTTTTGGGCAGACTGCCGATGAACACTGACGCCGACCTTAAACGGGTGGGAAGATTTGAAACGGAAATTGCGGATATACGAATTCTGAAAAAAGGTTCCAATATCGGTTACGGCGGCGTTTTCAGATTAAAGCGCGATACGCGCGTGGCGGTGCTGTGTACCGGCTCGGGAGACGGTGTGCTGATAAGCAAGGGATATGATACGTACCGCTTAATCGATATTGCAAGATACGGCTTTAACGTGTTTAAAATGCTTTTTTCCGACAATCGGCTGCCTGTTGTGGTAAACGGTAAAAAAACACATGCCGTGGGCAGAATTGCGCTGACGCATACAATGGTTGACGTTACCGATATAGACTGTAAGTGCGGTGATCGTGCAGTAATAGATATCTCTCCGCTGTATGTGTCGCCTAATGTTAAACGGGAATATGAAAATGTTTGACGCTCTTTTGTCAAATAACCGAATGAAAGAGCAGCTGACAAATGCTGTTTTGACCGACAGACCTATGCATGCATATCTTTTCTGCGGTGCGAAGGGTACAGGAAAAAAGACTGCGGCATATCTTTTTGCCCGGCAGCTTGTGGGCAAAAACGCTCAGAAAGTCAGCCGCGGCTCACATCCGGACGTTATTACCGTTGCTCCCCCCGACGGCAAAAAACTGATTTCAGTAGAGCAGATAAGGCAGATGCGTGCAAATGCTTTTGTAAAGCCAAGTGAGGGTATACGTAAAATATACATAATAGACGGGGTGCAGCTCATGAATGACGCTGGTCAGAATGCGCTTTTGACTGTTTTGGAGCAGCCGCCGTCTTTTGCAGTTTTTATTCTTCTCAGCGAAAGCCGGGGCAGGGTTTTGCCCACGGTTATCTCCCGGTGCTGCGTGTATGATATGGAGTATGTGGAGGCAGAAGAGGGCGCAAGGTATCTGAAAAATAAATATCCCGATATTTCTGTGGAGCGGCTAAAAACGGCAATGTATGCCGCGTCGGGCAACGTAGGTCTTGCTCTGACGATGGCAGAGTCGGTTGACTTTGACGGTTATGCGGCAAAATGTGAGAATCTCATGCTTTACTGTACTTTTAAAGACGAATATTCGGCAATATCGGTAATGTCGGATATGAACAAAGAAGTGCTGCTTGAATTTCTGCCTGTACTTACGATGTATCTGCGCGATATGTCTGTATACCGTACTGCGGGAAGGGTAAATATTGACACGCTTGTTTTTCGGGACAGCATATTGCAAAACAGCGAGCAGTTTGATAAAATAGATTTAAATATATTGTATGAAGGGGTAGCGGCATGTCAGGACGCGCTTGAACTTATTAATGCGAATGTAAGTCCCGCGCTTGTCGCGGCGCGTATTGTCATACTTCTTTGCGGAGGAAAAAATATTGATTAATATAGTTGGAGTCAGATTTAAAAACGGCGGTAAGATGTACTACTTTGATCCGGGTAAGCTTAATCTTTCGGAAGGCCAGTGGTGTATTGTCGAAACGGCTCGCGGTAAGGAATGCGGCGAGGTGGTGCAGGGCAACCGCGAGGCGGAGGAACGTGAGGTCGTTTCCCCGCTCAAGCCGGTAATTCGAATTGCGGACTCCGCCGACATTAAAAAAATGCAGACGCTGCGCCGTAAAGAGGAAAAGGCGTTTGATATCTGCACAAAAAAAATAGAAAAGCTAAAACTTGATATGACCGTCGTAGAGGTTGAGTATACTTTTGACGAGAGTAAAATTCTATTTTACTTTACCGCAGAGGGCAGGGTGGATTTCAGAGAGCTTGTCAAGGAGCTGGCGACTGTTTTCAAGACGAGAATCGAGCTGCGGCAAATAGGCGTACGTGACGAGTGTAAAATGAAAGGCGGACTCGGCATGTGCGGAAGACCTTTCTGCTGTCACAGCTTTATGGGAGATTTTCATCCCGTGTCTATAAAAATGGCAAAGGAGCAGGGACTGTCACTGAATCCTGTTAAGATATCGGGAACCTGCGGTCGGCTTATGTGCTGTCTCAATTATGAGCAAGAGGTTTATGAGGAGCTTAACCGCAGCCTGCCGCGCGTCGGTGCGCTTATAAAAACTCCCGACGGCAATGCGACCGTGGCAGAGGTCAATACTTTAAAGCAGACAGTTCGTGCTGCGCTGACGCAAAAGGACGGAACCGTTGTTTACAATACTTATAATGCGGATTCCGTCAGGGTATTAAAAGGCGGGAAAAATATCGTGTCGAAAGAGGAGCAGGAGCTGCTCCGCGAGCTTGAGGACGAATAGGTTTAAATGACATTAGATTTTAAATTGAACCTACGCATAAATAAGGTTGTACGATAGTAAAACAATTTTTAAATTTTATAAAATGATATAAAAAACTCTTGCATTATCCTATTAGTTTTGATATCATAAGCATGTTAATAATAAGGAGGTGTATTATAATGGCACACGTTATAACAGATAACTGCATCGCATGCGGCACTTGTGAGGGTGAATGTCCCGTAGGCGCGATTTCTCAGGGCGACGACAAGTACGTCATCAATCCCGATGAGTGTATCGATTGCGGCGCTTGTGCGTCCGCTTGCCCGACAGAGGCAATCGAGGCTGAGTAAATTACAGTTTACATATAAACTGCATGCCGCGGCGCATTATGCGCCGCGGCTTTATTCTTTAATTATTGACGCAACCGCAGGTTGCGTGCATGTAAAGCCGAATATAAAGCCGAATATATTGTAAAAATCAAGTTTTGCAGTTATAATATATTCAAAAACGAAAGGCAGATAAATGCATGAATATCGAGACAGGTCAAAGGTTGCTGGAGTATCGGAAGAAAAGCAATCTTTCTCAGGAGGAGCTTGCAGAGCGTATAGGTGTTTCGCGTCAGGCAGTTTCAAAATGGGAACGCGCCGAAGCGTCGCCGGATACAGATAATCTGATTATGCTTTCTAAAATTTACGGCGTGACACTTGACGAGCTTATAAACGGCGCAATCCTCGGTTCGCAAAATGAAGAGAATTTTCGTAAGTGTGATAATCAATACGGCTCTTCGGATGATGAAAAGCATTTAGATGATAATAGTTATTCAGACAGCGTTTCATTTAAGCACGGAATACATGTAAGATCAAAAAACGGTGACAGCGTAGATATAGGCTTTAACGGTATTCATGTTGATTCACCGGCTGATAATACGCACGTACATATAGATGGCGGAGGCGTTTATGTACAGGATGGGGCAAATAGCTTTAATGAAGATAATGTCTGTTCGCGCGGTAAAGAGGATGAAGAATGCCCTGCTATTGTACGTGGATTTAAAAAGTTTCCGTTCCCCGTAATGTGCGCATTTTTATATATAATTTTCGGCTTTTGTGACATCTTCGGAGGTTGGGGTACGGGTTGGATTGTTTTTATGACAATACCGCTTTATTATACGCTGATTGATGCAATATATAAAAAGAATGCAGCTCACTTTGCATATCCCGTACTTGCTGCAATGATTTATATAATATGCGGGCTTGAATATTCCAACTGGCATCCCTCGTGGATAGTTTTTTTAACTGTACCGTTTTATTATTTTATATGTGATATCTTTAAAAAATAGGAAAAACCCCTGTGTACGTAAAAACGCACACAGGGGTTTATTAGCCTATATAGCTTCTGTCAAAGGTAATTACCGTGTTGCAATTTTCATTATTTATACAAAACATTTCATCGATTTTTTCTTTGAGCTCCTTATCTGTAAATCCTATATCACGCGGGACCACGACATCGAAGATGACGTTTGTATGCGTCGGACCTTTTACTACACGAAAATCGTGCAGGGTCAAACGGCTGTCAATCCTGTTTATAACCGAAATCATTTCCGATTTTAAGTGCGAAACGTAAGGGTCGTCGGTTATAACCGGGTCGATGTGTATGACCATTTCAAGTCCCATTTCATTTTTAAATTCATGCTCGATGTTGTCAATCATGTCATGACTTTCCAGCATGTCTGCGTTTGCCGGCACCTCCGCATGAAGCGACGCAAATATTCTGCCCGGTCCGTAGTTGTGTACAACAAGGTCATGTATGCCGATAACGCCCCTGTGCGCCATGGTGCGGCTGTAAATTTCTTCAACCAGCTCTTTATCCGGCGGCTGACCGAGCAGCGGATCAAGAGTTTCGCGGATAAGACCGATTCCCGAAACAATAATGAATACAGAGACAATCGCTCCCGTATATCCGTCGATATTAAAATCGCTGACGGCATAAATAACAGTAGACAGCAATACCGCCGATGTTGTAATAACGTCGTTGCGGCTGTCTGCCGAAGCAGCTGCAAAGGTTGCCGAGCCTGTAAGATTCTGAAATTTTTTATAAAACACCGACAGCCACAGCTTTGCACAAATCGATACGATAAGCACCGTTATTGTCAGCCATGAAAATTCCGGAGGCTCGGGTGTCAATATACGCTGTACCGATGATTTTATGAGCGACAGTCCCAAAAGCAGAACGATAAACGACATTATAAGTCCGCTTATGTATTCCACTCTGCCGTGACCGTAAGGATGCTCACTGTCCGGCTTTTTGCCTGAAAGCTTAAAACCGATAAGGGTTATTATGCTTGACGCGGCGTCGGTCATATTATTTGCAGCGTCGGCAACTAAAGCAATGCTGTGAAATATAAGTCCCGCCGATGCCTTGCTAAGCGCAAGCAAGACGTTGACTGCGATTCCGCACGCACCTCCGACAGTACCGAAGCGCAATCGTTTTTCCCTGGCGCCGAGTCTTTTTTTATCTATAAATTTTTTTATTATAAAATCGGTAACCGTAATAATCCCTCCGAAAAAGCGGCTGAATGATTTCAGCCGCCGTTTAATGATGACAGGTATTTATTATACATTCAGAAGCGCCGCGCCTATAATTCCTGCGTCATTTCCAAGCTTTGCAATTCTCACCTCGGTTGAGCTTTCGCTGCGTTTTGTAAACATTTCGCTGTAAACTATTTCTTTTATTGGCTTCAGCAGGTAATCTCCCTCTTTTGAAATGCCGCCTCCGATGCAGATTACCTCCGGCTGAAGTATATTGATTACGTTTATAATGCCGGATGCAACGGAGCGCAGATAACTTTCAACAACATAAATTGCAGTATGGTCATCTTTCCGCATTGCATCAAATGAAGTCAGTCCGTTTACATTGTTAAGGTCGTTCTTTGCAATCTCCCACATAACCGATTTTTTATTTCTCAGCATTTCCTGCTTGGTAAGCCGTATAAGCCCTGAAACCGAAGCATACGCCTCCCAGCACCCGCGCCTTCCGCAGCTGCATTCCCAGCCGTCGCGCTCAATTACAATGTGTCCGAATTCGCCGCCCTTATTATTAAATCCGGAGTATATTTTGCCGTTAATAATCATTCCGCCGCCGACGCCCGTTCCGAGTGTTATTGTCACACTGTCACGCGTGCCTTTTGCCGCACCCGCCATGTGTTCTGCGTAAGCTGCGACATTTGCATCGTTTTCAAGCAGTATCTTTTTACTTGGAAAATATGCTCCTACAAGCTTTGCCAGCGGTGTGTGGTCAAAGCCGAGATTTCCCGCAAAATCAACAACGCCGTTTTCGGGATCTATGGCTCCCGGTGAGCCGATGCCGATACTTGCGATATCGTTTTCCGTAAGCTTTGCTTCCGTAATCGCTTGCCGTGCCGCCTTGGCGATGTTTTCTACAATTGCGTCGACGCCGTTTTTTGCGTTTGTGGGCACAGAGGCTTTTGCGATTATCTCATATTTTTCGTTTACAATGCCCGCTGCGGCGTTTGTTCCTCCCAAGTCAATTCCAAGATAGTACATGTTTTTCTCCTTTATATTCACATTCGACTGATATTGGTTTTATAACTCTTGTTGTCTTTTTACCTGGTTTTCCATATCGTCCATAATTTTTTTATTTAATTCTTCGGCGGCGTTGTAGCCCATGCGCTGTTGTCTGTTGTTCATAGCCGCAACCTCTAAAATTACAGCCAAATTGCGTCCCGGCTTTACCGGGATAGTGAGCGACGGCAGCTTTACGCCGAGAATGTCGGTGTACTGTGTGTCAATACCCAGTCTGTCGTATGTCTTGTTTGTGTCCCAGTTTTCGATGTTGACAACCATGTCTATATCGGCGTTTTCGAGAACGGCACCAACTCCGAATATCCTGCGCACGTTTATAATACCTATGCCGCGCAGCTCAATAAAATGCCGTATAAGCTCGGGAGCTGTTCCGACAAGATTTGTAGAGGTGGTTTTTTTTATGATTACGGCGTCATCGGCCACAAGCTGATGTCCGCGCTTTACAAGTTCAATTGCTGTTTCGCTTTTTCCGACTCCGCTTTCGCCCAGAAGCAGTATACCTTCTCCGTAAACCTCAACCAGCACGCCGTGGCGCGTTATCTGCGGACCGAGCTTTGCGTTCATGTAATAAATAATTCGGCTTGTGAAAGCAGAAGTATGCTTGTCCGTTCTAAGTAGCGGTATCTCGTGCTTTTTGGCAAGCTCTATGCATTCCTCCGGAAGATCGAAGTTTCTTGTTATTATGAGGCACGGAAAGTTAAATGAAAATAGCTTATCGATATTATGGCGGCGTGTTTCGATACCCATTTCCATGAGATAATCGTGCTCGACCATTCCGAATATTTGTATCCGAGTTTCGTCAAAGTGATTAAAGTAACCGGCAATCTGCAAAGCAGGACGGTTTATGTCAGTGTTTCGTATCATGAGGTTTTTTTTGCTTTCCGGCATATATATAGTTTCGAGCTTCAGATCGTGCGCCAGTGTGGATAAGCTGAGTTCGCATTTGTCCATAAAAATGACCCCCGTGAATTACTTCACTAAATTATATCAGATAATAACAGTATATTCAATAAAAATCAAATTTAAAATAAAAAATACTTGCTTTTTATAAACTCGTATGATAAAATAAAACTCGTAAAAATTTTAGGAGGTGTGTCAATTATGGCAAAATGTGATGTTTGCGGCAAGGGCGTTGTTTTCGGAAACAAAGTGTCCCACTCACACAGAAGAAGCAACAGACCTTTTAAACCAAACGTTATGCGTGTTAAAGCCGTAGTAAACGGAACACCCAAGCATATTTATGTTTGCACAAGATGCCTCCGTTCCGGCAAAGTTCAAAGAGCGGTGTAATCAAGGTCAATCCGATATGTTATCCCGGTGCGCTGCATCGGGATTTTGTTTATAATGAACCCCCTGAGAGATATTGCTGTTTCACGGGGGATTATTTATTATTTTAAGAGTCCGGTCACCCATGGCATGTCATTTGCAAGGTAGCGGTAATTATACGGGAAGAAGGGTATGGGATGTGGGAAATTTGGGAACGTTTAGGTTGAGTGTTTCAGTTTAACTGATTGATTTAACGTCGTATATCTGATATGCAGCTATATTTTTTGAGGTAAAATAATTTTATTTAATTGCAAAATTAATCGACTTTAATGTTACTTTGGTATTGATTTTATTATATGTATGTGTTAAAATAACTAAGCTGTTTAATTGTTTGAAAACACATTAAGTATTCGAAAAGGCAAAACTGCAAAAGTCTTTTTCCGAGCTGGTCTTTAGCACTTTGACAGCATCTGGATAATACGGATTGTAAGCATGTGTCCGATAAAACTGCATACTGCGTTAGCCGTCGAACCGGACGTTAACACATTCGGAAGCGTATCGAAGTGGTCATAACGGGCCTGACTCGAAATCATGTTACTTTCTCCAAAAACTGAATATTTATTATACGGAAGCGTATCGAAGTGGTCATAACGAGCTGCACTCGAAATCTTGCGGGGAGCTGTCCGTTTCGTCCACCAAAAACCTTGTAACCATGCGGGTTTTACCCGGTTCGAAAATTGAATAAGTTTGCTGTTCTTTCCGTCAGTTCTTTCCAAAGCCCTTTTTCATCGAAAAAAAGCGAGGAAAAACAGCGGTTGAGCATATAGGGAGCGGTATCGAAGTGGTCATAACGGGCCTGACTCGAAATCAGGTAGTCCTCACGGGCTCGTGGGTTCGAATCCCACCCGCTCCGCCATCGAAAAATCCAGTAACCATGCGGGCTTCTGGATTTTTTCTTTTTTGTGCCCGCTCCAAAAATCACCCGATTTTGGGCTGTTCTTTCCATAATTTTGGAAAGAACAGCTTTTCGCTTTATTCCCCGCTTTTTTCTGCGCTTTGCTCCCATCTGCTGCCGAAATCTCCCGCTTCGGGAAGGGGCATACCGCTCACCATCGCCTGCGCCGAGGAGAGTTTCGAACTGTAATCCAGATGGGCGTAAATGTTTGCCGTGGTGGAAAAATCCGAATGCCCCAGCCAGTCCTGAATCTGCTTAAGCGGTACACCGTTGGCAAGCAAGAGGGAGGCGCAGCTATGCCTGAGATCGTGGAAGCGCATCTTTTTCATGCCGTGCCGCTGAATAAAGGCGGGAAATTGTGAGGTCAGATAATCGGGCTTCATCCGCTCGCCCAACTCGTCCACGAAGACGAAGCCGTCGTATTCGTAGTTGTAGCAGTTGCCGCAGACCTGCTTGTTCAGCTCCTGCGCCGCCTTGACCTCTGCAAAGTATTCCTTGAATCTTCCTACCAGCGGCAGGGTGCGCATACTGGATTTGGTTTTTGCCGACTCCTGCTCGATGATCTGCGTTTTCCCGCCGACATTGACGGAGGTCACCGTCCGTTTGATGGTCAGCGTTCCCCGTTCAAAGTCGATGGCGTCCCATTTAAGCCCCAGCACCTCGCCACGGCGCAAGCCGTAAAAGGCGGCGACTAAAACGGGAAGTTCCAGTTTTGTACCTTTGACCACTTCAAATAAGTGCTGAAGCTCTGCTACATCCAGAAACACCGGCTGGAAATCGTTCTTCTTTGGGCGGTCTACCTTCATCGCCACATTTTGCGGTACAAGGTCGGTTTTCATGGCGTATTTCAGCGCCTGATGGATCACGGCGTGATAGTGGATGACGGAATTAGGCTTGACCGTCCGCAGCTTTTCGGAATAAAACTGCTGGATGTGCCTTGCTTCCAAGTCCTTTAGGGTAATCAGCTTATTCCGAAAATACGGCTCAATGGTCTGCTTCACCATGCTCTCATAGGAGCCGAAGGTGGTGGGCTTCACCCTGACCTTGACGATTTCCAGCCAGCCGAGCAGATAATCGGCAAACAGCATATTGGAACAAAGCTCACCGATCTCTGCGGGCGGTTCAAAGGCGTTGCGGATTTTCACAAGCTCCGCTTCGGCCTTACGTTTGTTTCCCTTTTCGGGAAGTCCGGTGGATATGTACTTGACGTGCCGCTTGTTTTTGCTGTCGTAGAAGCTTAGCACGGCATAGTAGTATCCTTTTTTAACCTGTAAATGTCCTGATACCAATTGATAAAACTCCTTTCTTTGCTTTTACACAGGACAGTCCGGCACCGACAAGACCATTGTACCCTGCCGGTGCCGTTCTTTCCATTGTGTGAAGGTCGTGCTCCGCACACATTTTCGGTTCGAATTATCGACTGTCCCTGTCACGCTCCCGTCTGCGCTGCCATTGTTCCAACAGCTTAATGACCGTATCGCAGACCTGCTTGTCCGTGTAGCTCTTCGGGAAATATTTACGGATGTCCTCCCGCTTGAATTTGTACTGTTCCTGCTGGTTGGGCTTTTGCTCGGCAAGGATGTCGTAGATCGTCTGGTCTTGCAGTACCCCCTCCTGCGAGAGTTTTTTAAGCCGTATGCTCTGTGCGTGAGAGGGAGTACAGTCGTTTAGCTCCATTGCGTTTAACAATACCCGTTGTTCCGACTGCTCTAAGTACGAAATTTCTACCGCAGGGTTAAAAGCAATTTTTCCGTCGTCCACCATTTCCAGAAGTTCGGGAATCAAGTAAGTTAAGCGGATATAGCGTTGGACTTGCCGCTCGCTATCATCGCTTTCTTTGCTCACTTGTGTTACGCTCAATAACTTCTCGCCAACTTGGCGAGAAGTTATACCTTGATGCTTGATTGCTTCCAGCTTCATCTTATAGGCAAACGCTTTTTCACTGGGCAAAATATGTTCTCGTTGCAGGTTGGCGTCCACCATTGCAATAACTGCTTCATCGTCGCTCATCTCCCGAATGATTACGGGCATTGTTTCAATGCCAAGCACCTGACACGCCGCCAGCCTTCTATGCCCGGAGATCAGTTCATAGCCGCCCTCCGGCAAAGGACGAGCGAGCGCCGGTGTGAGCGTCCCGAACTTTTTAATGCTCTCAATCAGGCGTTTCATTTCCTCATCGTTTTGGATTTTGAATGGATGATCCCTGAACGGATGAAGCTCGTTTAGTGGAATTTCTTTCACTCGCTCCAGCTTTGCGTCGTCCCGCTCCTCCTGTGAGGAAAACAGCTCGTCCAACGAAGTTGTTGGCAAAATAAAATCAGATTTTCGTGTTGTCATTATGTTCGCCTCCTTATTGCCATTTCAAGTTACTCTGTCCGGGGCGGAGAAACACCGCTTCGATGTCCGCCTGAAACTTGTGCCAGCGCAGGGCTTCCGCTTTTAGCATCGGCGCATCGATAAAGCCGAGAGCGTTCGCTTTCACCGCAAGCTGGTTGATGTTGTTGCCAATGGCGGAAAGCTGGCGCATTGCTTCGTAAAATCTTGCGTCCGGCTTTTCTTTCGGCTCGTAGCCGTGTAGCAGGATTCGGATCACCGCTGTTTCTGTAATGCCACAAAGCTTTGCCTTGCGTTTTAATTCTCTGGCGTCCTGCGGGGAAAGCCAGAACTGTTTTTTGATTCTTTGTTTCATCATGTTCTTCCTTTCGTTGAGGGGTATTAGGGCGCGCCCTAACGAGATTTACCGTTTTACGACCTTTGGGAGTATAAACGGTCTGCTCGCTACGATAGCGCAGCCATTTTCTACCTATCGCAATTCTTTCAAAATCGCATCGATACATCGGATAATTTCATCCTTTTCAAACTGCGGAATGGCTGCTCTCAGTTGCTTTAACTGCCGGAAAAGCCGGTAATCTTTTTCTCGAACTGTTGCTTCAACATCCTTTCCAACCCCCAGCCTCCGCAGATATTCTGAAAGAGAAAGCGAACAGTAATCGGCATTTTTCAAAAGCTTTTCTTTCTCCTCCGGCGTTACCCGCACATTGATTCCAAGAGTTTTACTTCTCATAAAATCTCAATCCTTTCCTTTGTTTGTGACGGCAATGACGGCTGTGACGGGCATTTCGCTATACCGTGATATTCCCGTCATTTGCGTCATCGCCGTCATGCCGTATAAACTTAATCAGCCTGCTTTGTCCCGTCCGCTTGGTACGGTACTCGATTCCAGCGGGCTCCAGCACCTCATAGTAAAACTGCCCTAAGTACTTGGTTACCACATTGGGCGTGGTTTCGCTTTCCGCCATATCGGCAATCAATTCAGTGGCGGTTCCCACCCATTCCGTGCGGGTTTTCATAAATTCCACTACCCGAAAAAGGAATTGCGGAATCTCCGCCCTGCGGATTTCTTCCGTGTTCTTGCGCTCCACCAGCTCCCATTTCAGGTCTTGAAACCGCAGGGTCAGCTCCTGATATTCCACATCCCGCCCGCAGGCAAGAAGGGTGGCGTCCCGGCTGCTTCGCTTGCGCTTAAGCACATAATTGGTGTCCGCCGCTCCGGTAATACCGGTGGAGCCGCTAACCTCATTGAACGGATCGTCCCCGTCCTTCAGCTTTCGCAGATGGTGGACGAGGATAATAGAAATATCGTGCTCGTCGGCGATCCGCTTGATGGAGGAAATGTCGTCGTAATCGTTGCCGTACATTCCCGTTTTCCCGGCACTTCCCTTGGAATCCCGCACCTTTTGGAGCGTGTCGATAATCACCAGCTTTGTTTTCGGGAAGTCCTCTAAAAAGTTGATGATTTCCTCCTCCAGTCCGTTCCCGATCAAACCGCAGGTCACGGATAAATGGAAACTCCGGTTTGAATCATCCGTCAAATCGAACAGTCGGTCTTTGATTCGTTTGAGCGTATCTTCTAAACAAAGATACAGCACATCGCAGTGCATAGTCGGGATTCCCCAAACGGGCAGCCCCTGTGATACCTGCAAGCCGAGCCACAGCATCAGCCAGCTTTTGCCGATTTTGGCGGCTCCGCTGAGAACACTTACCCCTTGCGGAATCAGCCCATCGACAATGAACATTGTCTTGCTCATCGGTGTGGACAGCAGGGTTTCTGCGTCCACGGTCACTAATTTTCTTTTCATAAGTACATTCCTTTCATTTTTGCTTTTTGGACAGTTAGAACGCCGAAATCGAGGGAGTTGGTATGATTCCTTTCTGCACCCCGGTTCGGCGTCAAAAAGCCCTTGAAAGCCGGGCATTTTCAGGCCCCTAATTGTCCGTTTTGCGCTTTCTGACGCTTTCATTTTTCTGCCTGCGGTGCACCTTTTTGCTGCACGACGGGCAGTATTTTTGCCGGTTGGAGTTTGGCACAAAAGCCGTCCCGCATTCGGCGCAGTGATAAATACGCTGTTTGAAAATGTCTGCATACAGCTCCTTTTCGGCTGGTAAAACCGCATTGCGGAAGTATCGACACAGCAGCGAATAGGAGATGGTCTGCGGGCAAACACAGGGCTCGCCGTCGTCCAGCAACAGGCAGTTGCCGTCGTCGTAATTGGCGCACAGTCTTTTAATCAGCCGGTTGCATCGCCTGCGCTGGGATGGCGTGAGTTCTATTCGTTCAGGCACTGGTTTTCACCTCCTTTTTCTCTTCAGTCACGAAGTTAATCACGCTGACTTTCGGGATTTTGAAACTGTTGCCGATTTTAATTGCCTGCAATTCGCCATCGTTGATGAGGTCATAGGCAAGCTGACGGCTGATGCCCAGCATTTCCCGAAGCTGCCGGACGGTCACGATGTCCGGATATTCCGGAAACATCATCTGATAAAGCTCTTTGAGCTCTGATTTTTTCATAGCTTCCATTCCTCCTTTACAGCTATGTAAAATCGGATACCGGTTGAGGAATCCTGCGCTGCCGGTATCCGCCGCCGTTGCACCCTAAGATTCCTACAGGCACTCCCGCTTGTCGGCGGGCGCTGTGCAGTCCCAAGCTGTCGTTTTTTCAGCTCAGGCGCTCGTTTACCTTTCGGCAAAGTCATGGCGGTTTGTATCCTTCGGACGGTCATTCAATTTTCAGGGTACATCGAGGAGTGTTTTTTCTTGCTTTAGACGGAAAGCTCGAAATGCTTCCTTTCAAACCCCTTCACTTGTTCCGAAAGAGGTCGTGGTTTTGACCACCCTATTTTTCAAAAAATTTTTTCTCTAAAATGCAAAAGCCGCTGAAAAGCCTGATAAATCGGTCGTTTTCAGCGGTTAAAATTTTTTTGAAATTTTTCTTCTTTGATTGCGAAAAAGTAGAAAATCGGTTATAATTACAGAAAAGGTCAACTTACGATATGATAGGTGATGAAATGTATTTTTCCGATTTGGCGCATACTTTACAAAATATTTCTGCGGACGAAAAGGCGGTATTTGTATCAGGGCATCCCGGCTCGGGCAAGACCTTTGGAGCGCTTCAATTTTGCGCCGAGCATAAGGAAGTTCTGTACTTTTCTTTCAAAAATCTTGATGCTGCCTTTGCACTTCGGGTGTTCTGTAATTCCCGTACCGATATATTCGGCGGCTGTAAAAGCTGGAACGACTTTTTCAGTTGCTTAATGCATTACGGCAATAAAAAACACCCGCCTGTCTTTTTTGACAATGCAGGTGAACGGAATGATAAAGATGATTTTTATGCGGCTCTGAATGATTTTTTGGAATCGGACAGCAAAACAACGGTTATATTGCTCGGCAGACCGTGGGAAACGCCGCCTATCCCTTGTCGGGTAGTGGAAATCAACTTCTTTTCCATGCCGCAGCTTGCTGATGTCTGCTCATTGGCAGATGAAACGGCGGCAAAGCTCTACTGCTTAACCGGTGCAATTCCGGCATTGCTTTCTTTATACAATAATGAACAGTCCTTTGAAGGTAATGTACGAGCTTTTCTTTGCACCGATTCTATCTTTTATCGTTTGGCGGAAAGATGGATGAATGAAAGCTTTCGCACGCCCGAAAGCTATAACACCCTGCTTTACGCAATGGCGAACGATTATAACCGCATCGGCGAGATCGCAAAATTCTCAGGCTTTCCGAAAAACAAATGCGACAAATACATAAAAGCGCTGATAGAACGTGGATTCGCTATAAAAGCGCCCGGCGAAAACGGACACACAAAATATCGTCCCGCAAACACTTATTTGACACTGTGGTATAAGTGCCTTCTGACTGCAGTACCCACCTCCGACGGAAACTTCGGCGAGGATGCTTTCAATCGGTTTATGCAGTTTTTCAACGGCGAGCTGATGGCGGAATTCTATCAAAATATGTGCCGCTACTGGTTGGAGGAACATATCAACAACCATAACAGCGCTACCTATATTGATGCAAAGAATCCCGTATATCAAAATGTTGAAATAGGCGGCGTAGCCTTTGATTTTGCGTACCAAAAAGACAGAAACGTATATGCGTATTTTGATACAGTGCCCGGTAAAGGCTTAAATATAAATCTTTGGCAAAAGATTGACGCCGTTACCTCTAAAATATCCCCGTTTTATAAAAACGAATATTATATCTGCACCGCAAATCGCGTGCCGGACAGCTTTTGGAAGGTTAGCAAAGCCTATGATAATGTACATATCGTCTCTCGGAAAATGCTCTTTGCCACTTATAAGAAAGAGTACAATAGAGTAGCACATCCGAGATTCGTACCCTCGTTTGTGAACAAAAGGTAATGCATTGAACCAATATCACTATGGTAATATCTGATCTCTGATACACAAGATAACCATAGCGCAGATGAAAACCGCTAAAATCCTTATAGAACTACAAAAATCATTGATTTTCTTTCTGCTTCGCTGTATAATTATTTTGCATTATTGTATCTATCTGAAAGTGAGGACTAAAAATGGACTCTAACATCGAATGCTGGTACTCCATGAAAGAAATCGTACAGTCTGTAAAACAGTAAAGGAGATGCAATGTCTAATCAAAATATGTCATCTGAAAAAGAAGCAAAAAGCATGCAGGAAAACATAAAGAAAGCTGGTGGATTATTCTATCAGTATAGACCTTGCAGAAGGAATGCTGAAACAATTTATGATATAGAAAATATTCGCCATGGGGTTGTTTATGCTCAAACACCATTGAATATGAATGACCCGTTTGATTCAATGATTGGATTTTCATCCGAAAATGTATATTCTGAATGTATTTCTATGTTGGTCGATGCAATAAGTACGGATGAAATAACGAAGGCTTTGGTATCTACATTGCTTCAGCAAAGAGCTTTTGGTAAGATGGCAGAAATGATTCTTGCTATTAAAGAACTAAAGCAGTATTTGCAGCAAAGACAAACGATCATGCATCAAAGAAATATCTCATTGTCTAATTTTATAAAATCAAATGCAAAAGTATTGAGTTCTAAAGCACCAAATCATTTGAAAAAATCGGTTTTGGGTCAATCACTTTATGCATTTATGTTACTGGTAGCTAATCTTGGTGACATTGAAATATCAGAAGAAAACATCTTAGAAATATTAAAAATGGATGAGATGTTGGATAAACTCCACAACGCAGCCATTGAAATGCGTGATTCTAAATATATTCCCGAAATACGAAAATTCCTTTCAAAAATAACAGTTTCTTGTTTCAGTGTAAGCGGCTGGAACAATCAATTGATGTGGTCACATTATGCCAATTCTTATGCGGGATTTTGTGTTGAATATGATTTTTCAAAACTTAAGGATTTTGTTGGATTTATATATCCTGTTAATTATACAAAAGACCGCCCAACCATTTCAATCAAAGATGCAGGCCTTGGTGGCTTTTCTCTTGAAGAAGGTGGTAAAATAATAAACTGTGATGTTGATATTATGAACATTATCTCTTACATGCTGTGTAAAAACACATGCTGGGATTATGAAAAAGAATGGAGAATTATTAATATTGGGGAAGAAAACACCCCGATATTTATCAACTTGCCTTGCGTAAAATCCATAACCTTGGGGTTGAATATGGATAAGTTGTGCAAAAAACTTATAACAGAGGTATGTGCGGAGAAAGGCATTGACTGTTATGAGTTGGTCATAAATGCAGAAAACTATGATTTAGAGCGAAAACTAATAGATCTAGAAGCGTTAATCGACGATATAGATGAAGAAGCTGCTTATATTCAACTTTTGAGTCAACAAATTATTAAAACATCCGAAAGCATGAATATCCATATGTCATTGGTTACTGATTCTATACAAAAAGAGGGTTTTGATACTAGTGCGTTCTTTTCGTCTTTAGAAGAAATATTGGACATGTTGAGCAATGCATATTTTGTGAAAAGATCTCTTAATAGAGCAGGCAAAATTGCGGGAGATGAATTGCTTTCAAACGCTGTCCCCTCCGGAATAGCAACTACAGTTAATATACTTAATGCTTCGGTGACTTCATTATCAATGTTAGCTGATACTTTGGATAAAAACATGGTTGGGCTAATTCTTAGTGGAAAAATCAATTATCAAGAAGGATTAAAAGCTTCTTCTCAGATTAGAAACATGAAAGAGTTGGTGGAAAAAATAAACCAATATGATTGGAATCCGGAGTTCCTAAAAAATTGCAAAAACACACAAGAAGTTATTGATCATTATGACTTATTAATAGACGAGGGCAACGATCCTGTTTATGCTTCAGAAGAATTGAAAACGTATATGGATAAATGGGATGGTCAGCGATTTATTGATGCAATGGGGCTATCTTACGATAAAGATGTTCTTGAAATAGGTGTAGGCACAGGAAGGTTAGCAATACAAGTTGTACCTTTTTGCTCTCATTTTACCGGTATAGATATTTCTCCCAAAACTGCAAACAAGGCAAAATCCAACCTTTCGCAATTTCAAAATGTCACTATCTTATGTGACGATTTTCTCAAGGTTGATTTTGAAGATAAACAGTTCGATGTTATTTATTCTTCTTTGACATTTATGCATATAAGCGATAAACTGTCTGCAATAAAAAAGGCGTCAAAACATTTAAAGACCGATGGTGTATTCGTTCTATCAATAGATAAAAATCAAAATGAGGCCATTGATTATGGCACACGAACAATTACAGTATACCCAGATACGCCAGAGAACATTCAAATGTATGCAGAAGCGATTGGACTAATTGTTGAAAACATCTTTGAATCAGAATTAGCTAATGTGCTTGTTATAAAAAATAAAGTTTGCTAACGGAGGATTTCATTATGGATAACAACCTTGAACGCTGGTATTCGATGAAAGAAATAATGGAATATTTAGGCGTCAGCCGTGATACCGTGCTCGCTTGGATAGACAAAAGAGAAATGCCCGCCACGAAAATCGGCAGGCTGTGGAAATTCAAAATCAGCGAAGTGGACGCTTGGATGAAATCCGGCGTTGCGGCGGAGAAATAACGGAGCACATGATGGACGAACAGAGATTGAAAGCCTTTGAGGATATGCTCGCCGCTATCTTGAAGCAGTACGATGATACGACGGAAAAGATGGCGAAGCTCAAAGCCGAGGGCAAGGAGAAAACCGTCACCTACCGCCAGCTTTTCGCCAACAAGCTGCAACTTCAGGCGATGCTTTCCTATTATCGGACGTATGGGCTTTTTGAAAATGAGAAATAGAACATATCGGAAAGGAGGAACTCCCTCTTTTGGAAAAACTGATCGATATCAGCAGTTACCCGGTCGTAAATGTGCTGGATTTGCTGCTTCAAGATAAATCAACAAAAAAGAACATCATCTGGGCAACGGATACCTACGAGGAACTGGGTGAAGGCTTTACCGATAAAGTACAGATAAATGCCGACGCACTGTTGCAACGCCCCGACCTTATCCGTCCCCGCATCCAAAAATCGCAGGAAGCGCAGGCACAGCGAACCCGAAAAAAGGCCGAGGTGTTCACGCCTGCTTGGCTTTGCAATCAGATGAACAACTACTGCGATGACGACTGGTTTGGGCGCAGCGGCGTATTCAACACAGAGAATGGCGATCACACCTGGACCGTGTCTGATGGGAAGATTGAATTTCCCAAAAATAAAAAGTGGCAGCACTATGTGGACTCCCGGCGGCTTGAAATCACCTGCGGTGAAGCACCGTATCTGGTCTCCCGCTATGATGTATCTACAGGAGAATTGATTGTTCCGCCGATTCGGCGCATCGGGATACTGGATAGAAAGCTCCGGGTTGTCAACGAAAATACCGACACCTATGAAGAGTGGCTCAAGTGGACGATCCGGGCGTTTGAGGCGTCCTACGGATACGAGTATCAGGGCGACAATGTGCTGATTGCACGAATCAACCTGCTGCTGACCTTTACAGATTATTATGAAGAGCGCTGGGAGCGAAAGCCGGATAGCAAGCTGCTGCAACAGATGGCAAACAAGATTGCCTGGAACATCTGGCAGATGGACGGGCTGAAAGGAACTGTTCCGTTGGGGAAACCGTACGAAGAGTTTAAGCAGATGACGCTCTTTGAGATGATTGGTATGGAGGACCCGGCCGAGACGGAAGCGGTACCGTGCAGGATATCTGACTGGAGAAGTAAAACTTCTCTGAAGTTTATGGATTTGAAGGAGAGGTAAGCCATGGGAAAGAAACTGTTTGATTATATTATTGGAAATCCGCCGTATCAGGATGATTATGTGGGATCTAATAATCAGGCAAAACCTGTTTACAACTTGTTTATGGATAATGCCTATAAAATTGCTGATATCGTTGAGTTGATCACACCTGCCCGATTTTTGACACAAGCTGGAGCCACACCAAAAGAGTGGAACAAAAAAATGCTTAATGATAACCATTTTAAAATCCTTCATTATGAGGAGAATAGCAGTGAAGTTTTTTCAGGCGTAGATATTAAAGGTGGGGTTGCAATCTCCTATCACAGTTGGAAGGAAACCTTTGAACCCATTGAAGTTTTTATTAAGTCTGACCAGTTGAGAAAAGTGTTTGACAAGGTTAAAGGACATTTAAAAGAAAATATCGGAGGATTGGTTCACAGTCCTGATAGCTTTCGCTTCACAGATGTGATGTTCGAAGAAAACCCTGTTTTGATAGGTAGAACGGATAAACAACATGCTAAAGCTGTGGCATCAAGTGTGTTTGATAGATACCCAGAGATTTTCCATGATAAGCCTCAGAAAGATGATGTCAAGGTTATTGGCCGAAGAGGAAATGAAAGAGTAGTTCTTTTTGCCAAGGGCATTTATTTTAATGACCAAGGAAACCTGCATAAATGGAAAGTGCTGATGGCAGGAGCTATTGGCTCTGGTACATTTGGCGAAACTCTAAGCGATCCGATTATTGCTGAAACAGAATCGGTGCATACTCAGACCTTTGTAAGTATTGGCGAATTTGACACGCAGTATCAGGCAGAATCGCTTGCAAAATACCTAAAGACTAAGTTTGCAAGAGCTTTGCTTGGTATAATGAAAACTACACAGAACAATCAATCAAAGGTAACATGGTCAAAAATTCCCCTCCAAGACTTCACCCCCAATAGCGACATCGACTGGTCAAAGTCTATCCACGAAATCGACCTTCAACTCTATCGCAAGTACGGCTTGGATGAAAAAGAGATTGAGTTTATCGAATCCCATGTAAAGGAGATGGCATAATGGCGGCAATCAAGATTCAAACAGCCACAAAAGTCACGCCCCAGTGTTATGCCTATACCACGCCCGGCGTGCCGGCGCATGACGGCTGGACAAAGATCGGCTTTACCGAGCGGGATGTGGAAACCCGGATTAAGGAGCAAACCCATACCGTCGGCGTTGCACATAAGACCTGGTGGGCTATGCGTGCAGCGTTTATGACAGAACCTTACGGGACTTTTACAGACAAGGACTTTCACGCCTATCTGAAAAAACTGGGGATTTCCCGTGAAGAAGGCACCGAATGGTTTTTCATTGAACCCAATGCCGCCCGTGGGGACTTTATCGATTTTACGCAAAACCACGGCGTGGTATCGGAGGAAGATGCGGATGCAGTGATCCCCTATAAGCTCCGGGACGAGCAGGCGAAAGCTGTGCAGAAAACCATGGAGTATTTTACCGGACGGGAGAAAGCTGAATTTCTCTGGAACGCAAAACCACGTTTCGGAAAGACGCTCTCTGCTTACGACCTGTGCATAAATAAGCTTCAGGTAAAGAATGTTCTCATTGTGACAAACCGCCCCGCTATTGCAAATTCTTGGTATCAGGATTATGAAACGTTTTTCGGCCCGCAGTCCGGCTACCTGTTTGTCAGCAATGTAGACGGAATCAAAGACAGAAAGTTCGTCTATAGCCGTGAGGAATACTTGAAAAAGATCGACAAGAATACCAAGGGCTGTATCGAATTTGTGAGTTTACAGGATTTAAAAGGCTCAATCTATTTCGGCGGGCGGTTTGACAAACTCTCGGAAATCAGCGCCGATAAGGGATTGACATGGGATGTTCTCATCGTAGACGAAGCCCATGAAGGCGTGGATACCTATAAGACCGATACTGCATTTAATCATATCCGGCGAAAATGGACGCTGCACCTTTCGGGCACGCCGTTTAAGGCTCTGGCAAATGACAAGTTCCCGGAGAGCGCAATCTACAACTGGACATATGCCGACGAGCAGAAAAAGAAGCGGGACTGGGACGCTTCCTGCGAGATTGAAAATCCGTATGCCAATCTGCCGAGACTGTCCCTTTTCACCTATCAGATGTCCGACATTGTTCGTGACCGTGTGAAAAAGGGCATAGAACTTGCGGATGACGATATCGAAGAATTTGCTTTTGATCTGAACGAATTTTTCAAGACGAATGAATCCGGCAAGTTTGTGCATGACGCAGATGTGGATAAATTCCTCGACGCTCTGACACGACAGGAGAAGTTTCCGTTTTCCACCCCGGAACTCCGTGATGAATTAAAGCATACGTTCTGGATTTTAAATCGTGTGGCAAGCGCAAAAGCTCTGGCAAAGAAACTAAAACTTCATCCGGTATTCAAAGACTATGAGATCATTCTTGCCGCCGGCGACGGAAAGCTGGATGACGATGATGAAAACGAGAAGTCTTTTGATAAGGTAACAAAGGCGATCGCTGAATATGACAAAACCATCACTCTGTCCGTGGGACAGCTAACGACCGGCGTGACGATTCCGGAGTGGACGGCAGTACTCATGCTCTCCAATATGGCAAGCCCAGCGCTTTATATGCAGGCGGCTTTTCGTGCGCAGAATCCATGCCTGTTCACAGATTCTGACGGCAACACCTACCGAAAGCAGAACGCCTATGTATTCGATTTTGACCCTGCCCGAACTCTTACGATTTTTGAGCAGTTTGCAAACGACCTTATCCCGGAAACTTCCGGGGACAAAGGTGATTTTGACAGCCGCAAACAGCATGTCAGAGAACTTTTGAACTTCTTCCCAGTCTACGGTGAAGATGATGAGGGTTCGATGATAGAGCTTGACGCAGAAAAAGTCCTCACGATTCCCCGCCATATTCACGCAAGAGAAGTTGTAGAGCGGGGCTTTATGTCCAATTTCCTGTTTGCCAATATCAGCGGTATTTTTGGTGCGCCGAAGGAGATCATTGATATTATTAACAATATGCAGCCTCTTGAGGAACCAAAGAAACTAGCCCCTGCCGCCGTGGACAATACAACGGCAGGTAGCCTGAACCTAAACGAAGACGGCGAGGTTGAGATTCCAAGGGAGCAGGTCATCGGAACAGCAAGCGATCTCTTTGGCGATAAGGTTTATGCGGATGTGGAGGAACAGCTGACCGCAGCCGTAGAGGAAATCAAGAAAAATGTAGAAATGACTCCGAACCCGAAAAAGGACGAGCTGAAAGCTCTTCGAGAGCAATTCTCAAAACCAATAGCCGATACGCTGATGAAATCTGCCAAAGAACAGTATGGTGATGATTTAAGAAAATCCACACAAAATCAGCTGGAGCGCAAGATTCAGGAGACCACTGATACCGTTGTAAACCGTGAATACGGAGATTATACGATACGGGATCATCAGCTGGTGAAAGAACGTGATGATAAAATACAGGAGGCGCAGCAATCCGGCGCTACAATGGCAGAAATCACAAAAATTGACGAGGAGTACTCAGACAGACGCCTTCAGGGCTACCGTGATATGGTGGATAATATCCATAAAAAACTTCATAGCGAAGAAACTGTGAAGAAGGCCGCTGAGACGATTGTCGAGACCGTAGAAACGGAGAAATTGAACGCTGAAAAAGATTCGATTGAGGGCAGTGTGCGTGACCACTTGCGTGGCTTCTCCCGCACGATTCCTGCATTCCTCATGGCCTATGGTGATGAAAGTACCACACTTGCAAATTTTGATTCGCTTGTGCCGGATGAGGTGTTCTGGGAGGTTACCGTAAATCCTCAGAACGGCCAGGGCGTGACGCTGGATCAGTTCCGCATGCTTCGTGATGGAGGAGACTACATAACAGAGTTCGGTGAGAAAAAGCACTTTGACGGGCACCTGTTTGATGAAGTGGTCTTTAACGACGCCGTGCAGGAGTTTATGAGAAAACGCGCCGAGCTTGCAAACTATTTTGAACCCGACCACAAAGGAGATATCTTTGATTATATTCCGCCGCAGCGCACAAATCAGATATTTACACCGAAAAAAGTCGTGAAAGATATGGTGGACAGGCTCGAACAGGAAAATCCCGGATGCTTCGACGATCCAAATGCAACATTTGCTGACCTCTATATGAAATCGGGAATGTATGTAACAGAGATCGTGACAAGACTCTATCAGAGCAAACGCATGAAAGCCCTTTATCCCGATGATGTGGAGCGGCTGAACCATATTTTTGCAAAACAGGTATACGGCTGCGCTCCGACAGAGATCATCTACCGTATTTGCTTACGCTATATTCTGGGATTCAGTGACGAGATACATATTGAGAAAAATAATATCCGTCTTTGTGACACTTTAGAATATGCGAAAAACGGAACGATGGAAACACAAGTAAAAAAGCTGTTTGATCTATAATTTCTCACCAATTAGGCACAGCTAAGACGGCGGCAAGGAACTCATTTCCTGCCGCCGTTCATGCACTATGCATAAACAACATCGTGATTTACTATTTCTGTTACTCTGCTTCGAATATTATTCATCCTCCCTATCTACTCCATTGGATTTTCAGCCTTGAGCTGTTCGGTTATACCTTCCCTTTCAGCGTATTCTTTTACCAGCCGAAGAAAAAGGGACTGTGCTTCCTTCTCTGCATCAGCGAGATGGGAATGAAGCTTGCCGGAAGTGAGCAGGTTGCAGTACAGGATTTTATGATGCTGCTTTAGATACTGTCTGTGGCGCTGTTCCCACACGCCGATGGGACGTTCTTCTTCGGCGGGTAATGTAAGATCCGGTAGGTAATAATCGCCCTGCAGGGTGTATGTGCCGTCAATTTGTTCAAATATTGTTTTAGCCATAATGCAAAACCTCCTTTGATACCGTTATTGTACCAAAGGAGGTTTCTGTTTGCGAATGTACGATTTATTAGTGTTTTATTAATCGTTTTATTCTTTAAGTGCTTGAACAGTCTATTGTAAACTTAAATGCTGGTATCACTTTATTGGCAAAACGAATCTCTACAGCTTTGAACGCATCATTCTCTGATGGCCTGTTTACTGCAAAAACAATGCTATGTTTTGCTCTTGTACATGCAACATAAAACTTTGCTCTAGTTTGATTTGAACTGATTCTTGTTTGTTTTTCTATAAACGGCAGACATGTGCTAACCGGAACAATGATAACTCTTTCATAGGTTGCTCCTTTGGCACCACCATAATTGAAAACATCACAGTTATTACTAAACTCTATCTTAGTTTTTTTATCGTATCGCAGTATTACAGGATGATAATATTCACAATAGTCTTTAAGAAATGCAGTATCAATGATATAAACGCCTATATTGTCGGCATCTTGATTTTGCCTAACAGCGTAATTGGGTTCAATCATCGATTCTTTATCCCCGTGTATAGTATTAACAAAATTACAAATTTCACGGTTAAACCTTCTAGTGGTATTTGCATAAAAAATACTGCAAATACCGTCCTTATTTAGATTCTCAAAATAGTCCCTAATCTTTTCGTCTCTAAATTGACTGTTTTTGATGGAATTATTTGTTCGATATGTAGCCTGTTTATAATCACCAACACATGTTATCAGTATTCGTGACGAAAACAGAAGGTTAATAATTTCTAGATCCCAACCGGCATAATCTTGAAGTTCATCGATGAATATGTGAGAATAAATTTCTCCCATCCGTGTAAGAGCTTTTCCTTCTGAATGCACATTACATAAGTATGCCAATTGACTTACTCTATCCGGTACAATATCACCGATCTTATTTACAAAATATTGTACATGCGTTTGGTTATACCATCTAGGAAGTGGGGCGGTATTATAAAATGCAATAGAGCGCACGAAATTTTCCGGAAAAGTGACAGGTATTTCTTCCTTATAATGTTTGTATTTTAATTTTAGAGAACATTGATATGGCTTTATGAATTCTGAAAGCAAAAAACTATACCAAGATTTAATGATTAACTTGTCATCTAGAATCCCTTTATTCTGTTTTCTATATTCAGTTTCTAAAGAGCGAACACCTTCATTTGTGTATGAAATCAGCAAAACATGTTTATTGCCATTTTCTACAGCTTCTTTTGCTTCAGAACAAATTGAATATGTTTTTCCATAACCTGCTGCCGCAAATATAACACGGTTATTCATCTACATCGCTCCTGTGTTTATCAGCAATTCCAATGGCCTCCAAAATATATGTAGGGTATTTAATCCTCTTTTTGCTAGTGAGGACACGCATGCTCCATTCAGTTTTATTCCCTAGCATAAAATTCTTTATGCTTTCTATATCTCGACTTTCAATATCTTTTCCATAGTATACAATCGCTTTAAATTCCTCGAAATTATCAAGATTCACTGCAAGTACAGAAGGCTCAAGTGTATTCAAAGAGTTATCAGACTCTACGCAAAGAGTGACCAACTCCCCGTATTTTTTGTATCGTTCTTTTACTTTTTGGACATTTCCATCATTATCAGTAACAATTGTTATGGGCTTTTTTATAAGTGATGAAAGTTCACAGTATCTTTGAAATGCCAGGCTATCAACTGTAACCACATCAATTCCTGCTTCTATTGGCTGCTTGCCATAATTGTCGATATATGCCCTTTGAACAATCAACTCATCGGCTGGCCCTTCAACTAATATCGCATGATTTGCCAACAAGATGCGTAAAGTGTTATATCCCGGAAGTTTGAGGAAATAATCGTATGTATCCTGACTTAACATTTTAAACGGAATTATGCCGTTGTTTGCTACTAAATGCAGGTATTGTAGACCTAATTTATTAGCAACGAAACTACTGTGAGTTGAAATAAACAACTGTTTTTCTTTGCTCTCTGATAATTTGGATATAAGAACAGACATGTTTGCATATGAAAGATTATTCTCGGGTTCTTCAATAATCAGAATATCAACATCTGAATTTTGAAGTAAAAAAATCTCTGATTTAAACATGTTTTGAGTTCCAAGGCCAGAATTTTCCAGCGGAATACCATCTAGCGAAATAGACATATCTCCCTTCCATTCATCTATTCCACTTTCTCTTAAGTTTAAAGTTATTACTTTTCCGTCAAAACTATGGCTTTGCTGCAACTTTTCATTAAGTCTTTTCACTGCTTGGTTATCAGTAAATTCATGCCGATTAGCTCTATATGCGTGACGAAGCTCCGTCATATCTTCTTCTGTGAGATATTCATTTATGCTTCCAGAAACAAACCGACTTAACACAGGACCGTAATCCCGTTTTGTTGTGTCTATACAGGCCACTTTTTTAGCAGTTGTCTGCGCATAGTATTCCGGTATTGCAAAAGATCTAAAATTAACTTTATAATATTCTATGGGAATGTCTTTAATTTTGCCATCGGATAAAAGTTGCTTATAGACAGTGGAATACTGTGTGTCAAATAATATTTCCACCTTGACACCTTCAGTATCCTCATGAAGCGAATTATTCGTTCCTTTATATACTTTTGTGGAAATCTCATCTTTATCCGGAGCTGAAAAATAAGCTTCTATTTCGATAGTAGGTAAAGCCGGTGTATTACCTGCTTTAATGGCTTCTATAAAACCTTTACGTACGTTTGTATTAAACCAATCAAGATTTACTCGATTTGCAATATTGCTACCACCGATCTTACCAGTTAACACCATTGATAGTGCTTCTAAAATTGTAGTTTTTCCAGAATCATTCTCACCGACAAAAATATTCATAGTGTCATTCATCTCAATGATAACATTCTGAAATAGTTTATAATTAATAATTTTCAACTTACTAATTTTGAGCATCATTTACTCCCTCGCTTATGCGTTATTTTCAATTTCAGCTTTAGGATGCTTTTCCATTTCTATCCGTAACACTTAAATAAATCGCTACAATACATAAATCATCTATCTATCAACAATATCCCTGTAGGCCACCAGTATCACATTCCCCATCTCACTTGCCCGGTCGGTGCAACCTTTGGTAAAGCCGGTTTTGGCAAAGAGGTAGTAGTGGACATTTTTATAGGGGAACAGTTCGCTGCGCTTTACAAGTGTTTCCAAAACGCTGAGATCGACTTTCTCATTCGTCCACTTGCACTCCCCGAAAAGAGCGGTGTTTTTATCCTGCTCGGCGAGAATATCGATTTCCGCCTGACGCTTTTCTTTAGGGTCGTTGCCCCACCAGCGACCGAGGGAGGAAAACTCCACCGGACATTCGCCGGAGAGCAGCTGCTTCCAGAGGTACTGCTTGCAAATTTCCTCAAACACCTTGCCCATATAGTCGGACAGATACGGCTCGATACGCTTGTATGCCAAATCGGCAGCGCCACGGGCAATAATCGAATTATTTTCCGGCACAAACCGATACCAGAAGCGGAACATATTGTCCGCAATCGAATAAATCGCTTTTCGGGACGCCTTTTCCCCATAGGGTGTCTCTTTTTCGATAATGCCGAGGGAAATCAGGTTTTTCACATAGGCGGAGCAAATG
>CABULU010000020.1 GCA_902492505.1 uncultured Eubacteriales bacterium | reverse complement strand
CCTACGACTTCTACCACCTCTTCCAGCACTACGGCTGCAACATGCAGTTCGGCGGCGACGACCAGTGGTCCAACATGCTGGGCGGCACCGAGCTTATCCGCAAAAAGCTGGGCAAAAACGCCTATGCAATGACAATAACGCTTCTGATGAACTCAGAGGGTAAAAAGATGGGTAAAACAGCAAACGGCGCGGTGTGGCTTGACCCCGAAAAGACCAGCCCGTACGACTTTTACCAGTACTGGCGCAACGTTGCCGACAGCGATGTTTTGCGCTGCATCAGAATGCTGACTTTCCTGCCGCTTGAGCAGATTGACGAAATGGACAAATGGGAAGGCGCGCAGCTCAACCGCGCCAAGGAGATATTGGCGTATGAGCTGACAAGCCTTGTTCACGGCAAAGAGGAAGCGGAAAAAGCGCAAACTACGGCGCGCGCGCTGTTTGCAGGCGGTGCGGACAGCTCTGACATGCCGAGAGCGGTCGTACATGTTAAGGGCGAAATTTCCATACTTGACCTCATGGTTCAGGGCGGTATAGCGCCTTCAAAATCGGAGGCACGCAGGCTTATAATACAGGGAGGCGTGTCATTAAGCGACGCAAAAATCGACAATCCCAACCGTATGCTGACACCCGATGAGCTAAGTAACGAGCCGGTGCTCAAAAAGGGGAAAAAGAATTTTTATAAGATAATAGTTGAATAAAATCAGGGTCACTTCCATATAATTTGGTGTAAAACAAAGTATAGGAAGTGACTTTTTTATGGAAGAATATACACGTGACTCTTTCAGAGCAATACGCGATGAAATGGCGCACGCTCAACAGCAGCGACGCGGGTCTGTTTTCATAACAATACTGATAATTTTGATTTTTACGGCAGCAGGCATATTTTATATCAAAACCTCCAAGCCACAGCTGTGGAACAGCGCCGTTGCGTACATAAAAAACATTTCCGTCGGCGGAAAAAGTCTTGAGACAATAGGAAGCACACTTTTTGACAAAGCGTCTCAGGAGAAAGCGGAGCAGGAAAAAGAGGAAACTCCCCCGCAGACAACGGAAAACGCGGCGGGCGAATCAGGCGATATGCTGCTGACAGCGGATAATCTGAGTTTTGACTATCTGTCCGGGCCTCTGAAAATCGACCTTTTAAACAACGGCTCAAGCGCAGACAGCATACTGTCTGCCGAAAGCACAATGCCCGTCATGAGCGCGACAGTCACATCGGATTTCGGTAGCCGAACCGACCCCGTAACGGGTGAAAAGAGCGCAGGACACCACGGCATTGACCTTGCTGCATCACCCGGCAGTGAAATACTCGCGTTTATGGGAGGCACCGTTGCCGACACCGGGAAAAACGAAATATACGGCAATTATGTACTCATAGACCACGGCACAGAGCTTTCAAGCTTTTACGGACACATGTCCAAGGTGACGGTTAGCGCAGGCAATAAGGTGTCCGCCGGCGATAAAATAGGAATTATCGGCTCGACCGGAAAAAGCACGGGAGTACATCTTCATTTTGAAGTCCGCGTAAACGGTGAGCGGGTTGACCCTACGCCGTATATTTACGAAAAGATATGAAAAAATACAGAATATCGCCGCTGACGCTGATGCTGATGGCGGCGTTTATTGTTATCGACGGATCTTGGTTTGCCCTGTATGCCGTTCTATGCGCGCTGTGGCACGAAAGCTTTCATATCATTGCACTTAAAATTTTAGGCGGCAGCACGCGTTGTGTCACCGTAAGCCAGTACGGAATAGGGCTGAAGACAACGCAGCTTAGCTACAAGCATGAGGCGGCGGTTGCCCTGGCGGGACCGCTGGCAAGTTTTGCCGCATTTGTTTTTTTTGCGGCGCTTACACGATTTTTTATTTTCAGCGAAGCGACCGTATTTCTTACAGTCTCCAACCTTGCCGTCTTTACCGTAAACATACTGCCGGTGTATCCGCTGGACGGCGGGCGGGCGCTGCACTGCATTTTCTGCATGAAATCCGACATGCAAAAGGCAGGCAGACTGACAAAAATAATATCGGTTATATTTCTGTTGCCCCTTGCGGTGTTTTCTGTTATAATACTTATCAGAACAGGCTACAACCTTTCGCTTATGCTAATATGTATTTATCTTGCGATACTGCTTATAGGAGTAAAGGATATATGAAAATCGACATGAGTTCACTGCATGAAATGCTGCTGCGTGTGCAAAAGCCGGCGCGCTATACGGGCGGCGAGCTTTTTGAATGTGTAAAGAACGAGCGGGAAGTTGACGTGCGTTTTGCGTTCTGCTTCCCGGATATATACGACATTGCCATGTCCTGTCTGGGATATAGGATACTTTACGGTGCAATAAACGAGCATGAGAATTTCTGGTGCGAGCGGGTGATGCAGCCATGGCCCGATTTTGAAAAGGAGCTTTCAAAGAGCGGCGTGCCGCTTTACTCCCTTGAAAGCAAAACGCCGCTTTTCGACTTTGATATCATCGGATTTACACTTCAGTACGAGATGTGCTACACCACCGTTTTGAATATGCTGAGACTCGGAAACGTTCCGCTCTGTTCAAGCGAGCGCCAAGGGCTTAAAAACCTTGTAATCGCAGGCGGACCGTGCGCATACAACCCGGAACCGCTGGCTGATTTTATTGATCTTTTCTGCATCGGCGAGGGTGAGACGCAGCTTACAGAGCTGTGCGCTCTGTATGACAGCGCAGTAAAAAGCGGCTGGGATAAAGCGCGGTTTTTAAAGGAAGCGATGAAAATAACGGGAGTTTACGCACCTGCGCTTTACAAAACGGAATATAACAAAAACGGCACTATCGCGGCGTTTACGCCGACAGAGCAGGGGGTTCCCGAAAAGGTAACAAAACGGATTGAACAGGATCTTGACTCAATGTACTTTCCCAAAACGCAGATAGTACCGTACATAGACGTTGTTCACGACCGTGTGACAATCGAGCTGTTTCGCGGCTGTATCCGCGGCTGCCGTTTCTGTCAGGCGGGTATGCTCTGCCGCCCGCTGCGTGTCAAAAGCGTTGAAACACTGACGCGTCAGGCAAAGGAGCTTTTGGAGTGTACGGGGCACGACCAGCTTTCACTCTGCTCGCTGTCCTCAAGCGACTATCCTGAAATCGAGCGGCTGGTGGACGAGCTGTTAAAGCTGACCGAACACAAAAAAATAAACCTGTCAATGCCGTCGCTGAGGATTGACAACTTTTCAAAAGAGCTCGCCGAAAAAATAACCCGCGTCAAAAAATCCACCTTTACCTTTGCACCCGAGGCGGGAAGTCAGCGCCTGCGCGACGTCATTAACAAAAACGTAACGGTAGAGGATATAGACCTGAGCTGCAAAATGTCGTTTGAAAACGGCAATTCGTCCGTCAAGCTGTATTTTATGATAGGACTGCCCACAGAAACAAACGACGACGTTGAGGCGATAGCCGACCTGTCGGCGCATGTCGTGGACATTTTTTTCAGTGTGGACAAGTCCAAAAGAAACAGACATGTAACAATCACCTCCTCAGCCTCAATATTTGTTCCCAAGCCCTTTACCCCGTTCCAGTGGGAGGCGCAGGACACTTTAGAGCAGGTATTTGAAAAACAGGCGCTGCTGCGCGAAAAATTCAAGGGTATAAAAGCACAGATTGCAACGCACGAACCGTACATGTCCGAGATTGAAGCAGTGCTGGCGCGCGGGGACAGGCGGCTGTGCTCCGTGCTGTATGAGATGAGCAAAAGCGGCGCGCGCCTTGAGGCGTGGGACGAATTTTTCGATAAGGACGCATGGAGCGCCGCATTTGAAAAATGCGGTATAGACAAAGCTTTCTACGCACACCGCAAACGTGATTTTGACGAAATACTGCCGTGGGATTTCATAGACGCCGGTGTTACCAAAAAATATCTGCAAAAAGAAGCAGAAAACGCCTACTCCGGAAAAACAACGCGAAACTGCGCCGAGGGCTGCACAGGCTGCGGCGCGTCAAGACTTACAGAGGGAGGAAAATGCGATGAGGGAATATGTCCCGTTTGTTGACGTGCGCGCCGTGTTTGAAAAAACGGGCGCCGCAAAGTACTTTTCCCATCTTGACCTTACCCGCACCGTCTCCCGGGCGCTTCGCCGCTCGCGGCTTGATATTTGGATGACGGAAGGATTTTCGCCCAGACCGCATCTTGTATTTACGCCGCCGCTGTCTTTGGGATACGAAAGCATATGCGAAATTATGGATTTTCGTCTGAATTTAGGCGCTGAGCTTAACAGGGACGCACTTATAAATGCGTTTCCTCCCGCGCTCAGCATAAAGGACGTCTATCTTCCTAAACGTAAGCTGAAGGAAATTGAGTTTGCCGAATACGCGCTGACTTTAAATTCGGACAATACGGCAAAAGAAATTTCGGCGATTTTTTCACACCCGGTCATGCTTTTAAAAAAAACAAAGCGCTCGGAACAGGTTTTGGATATAACAAAATTTATAAAATCACTTGACCTTTCAGAAAATAATGGTATTATTAAAATGTCCGCGGTACTCAGCTGTTCCGGCAGTGAAAGTCTCAGCCCCGCCTACCTCATTTCGGCGCTTGCCGAAAACGGAATAAAGGCGGAGCATGTCAGTGTCTGTCGAACCGCTTTTTACGACGGAACGATGAATATTTTCAGATGAGGTAAATGCTATGAATATTCCCGCACATCTTCACGAGCTTAAATGCACACCCGCAGTATTTGCGGTAAAGGACTGCTACCAGATAATGGTGGCTGCAAGGACGGACGTTTTGTTTTGGGTCACGGTAGCCGGCGTTGATTATCACGACCACTCCAACGGAATTATTCGCTCCTCCACACGCATGCACAGAGTAAATGTGCCGATGGAGGCGCTGGACAAAGCGGGCGAGTATACAATAAACTACCGCAGAATAATTGAACGCAAGCCCTACTTTCCGACTACGGAGGAGCCGGTTTCGGCAACGTATAAGTTTAAACCCGTAAATCCAAACGGACCGATAAAAATTTATCATTTGTCCGATACACACGGCAGATTTACTCTTCCGTCACAGGCGGGCAGTTATTTTGGTGACGATATCGACCTGCTTATCCTCAACGGCGATATTCCCGATCACAGCGGAAACATTGAAAACTTTGACCTTATTTTCAGTCTTTGCGAGAGTATCACAGGCGGTCAGCGCCCCTGTATTTTCTCACGCGGCAACCACGACACACGCGGATTCTACGCAGAAAATATCGCGGAATATACGCCGACGGAGGCAGGACACTCATATTTCACCTTCAGACTCGGAAGAATCTGGGGTATTGTCATGGACTGCGGCGAGGACAAAACGGATGATCATGCAGAATACGGACACACGGTCGCCTGCCACGAATTCAGACTTGATGAAACAAAGTACCTGGAAAGAATTATTAAAAATGCCGATGAGGAATATCTGGCAGACGGCGTTGAGTACAGATTTGTAATTGTGCATAATCCGTTTTCATATACCATTAATCCTCCGTTTGACATCGAGCAGCCGCTTTTCAAGAAATGGCTTAATCTGCTTGAAGATAACGTAAAGCCTCAGGTAATGATTTCCGGACATCTGCATTCAACAATGATCAGCCACAAGGGCGGTCCTCTTGACAGCAAGGGTCAGATCTGCCCGGTTATCGTCGGTTCGAGAGAAATACGCGATGAGCGCAGACGCATGACGGACTTTATCGGCTGCGCCATGACCGTTGACGGCAATAAAATGAAGGTTGAGTTTACCAACAAGGATCATGATATCACGGGAAGCGAAACTATTGAGCTTATAAAATAACGGAACAATAAAAAATCACCGGCTTTAAATCCGGTGATTTTTTATTTTTATCCGAAAAGCTTTACCGCTTTTTCAAGGTCATCACGTATAAAAATATGCTGAGGGCAAATATTTTCGCACTTACCGCACTTTATGCAAAGCTCCGCCTTACCGTCAAGGTCAGCATAACGGCGTTTTGCGCGTCCCTCATCGTTAAACATTGCATATTCGTTCATCAGCGCAAAGTTTGCAGGTATATCAACCCCTGCCGGGCACGGCATGCAATACCGGCATTTGGTGCAGGTATTAAATCGGGACTGACGAACCTTTTGGGCAACAAGCGCAACCGTGTCGAGCTCAGATTTGTCAAACACCCTAAAATCGTCAAACGTCTTAAGATTATCGGTTACATGCTCCATTGCAGACATTCCGCTGAGCACCGTTTTGATCGCCCCGTGGCTTGCAACCCAGCCCAGCGCCCATGCTGCGGGCGAGCGATTGTCATGCGCTCTGAATACACTCATTATTTCGTCTCTGAGATTAACAAGAGAGCCGCCGCGGATGGGTTCCATCGCGATAACCGATATCCCGCGCTGCTCGCACAGCTTCACACCACGCAGACCCGCCTGATACTCGGTATCCATATAATTGTACTGAATCTGACAAAAATCCCAGTCTCGGTAATTGATAATATCCTCAAAAACATCATACCCGTCGTGAAAGCTAAAGCCCAAATGACGAATTTTCCCCTGCTTTTTAAGCTCGTCAAAAAGCTCGTACAATCCAAGCCTTTTAATGAGCTCAAACCTGTCGCGGTTAAGGGCGTGAAACAGGTAAAAATCTACATGATCCGTTTGCAGCTTTTTTAGCTGTCCTTCAAATATCTCTATCGCTTTTTCCCGACTGTCCACCGCCCACATCGGTAGCTTTGTCGCTATGTAAAAGCTGTCCCGAGGGTACGCCGAAAGAAACTGACCGACAAACTCCTCGCTCTCACCGTCATGATACGGATAAGCCGTATCAAAATAATTTACGCCGCTGTCATACGCAAGCCTCAGCATTTCCCCCGCCTTTTCGCGGTCGATTTTGCCGTCCTTTGTAGGAAAGCGCATACAGCCAAAGCCCAGCAGCGACACGTTATCGCCGCACATATTTCTTTTTGTCATCATAGGATGATATCACACCTTTTTCTTATATTGTAATTTTTAAAATATTTATTTTCAAGCGGTATCCACAGATTTTCAAACATTTTTAAGCTTTCGGCGCTTTCCCTCGCGCAAAGCCGAAGCTTCTGTTCGGAATCCGAAATTTCACAAAACACCTTTATATCAAGCACATCCGGCAGACACGGATGACAGCAGTATGTGCCCTCTATTATATAAATATCACTTTTTGGGATTTTCATTTGGCCCACGATACGCTGCTTTTTACAGTCAAACACACCGTAACGGACAGTTCTGCCCTCTTTCAGCGGCATCAAAACCTCTTTTGTAAAACGGATTTCGTCAAGGTTTATGCGTTCATTTCCCGTGCGCGCGGCGCGCGGTATAAAGAAATCGTCGGTATGTATAACGGGAGCACCCAGCATTTGGGACAGGCTATGCGCCAGCGTCGTCTTGCCCGATGCACACATACCGTCAATGCCGATTATCAGCGGGCGCTTGTCCGCAGCTTTTATCAAATTTAAAAGTTTGTTCACGTAAGTTTCACCGCCATAAAATTACCGAAGCTGTTCCACGGCGACATATCGCTAAAGCCGGTGATATTTTTATCGCAATACATCACGTTTTTTCTGAAAACAACAGGTATCAGAGGCATTTTTTCCGAAAATGCAGACAAATAATCCGAAAGCGAAATCTCACCGTTTCTGAGCCTCTCATAAGCCGCGTCAAACTCCTCATCCGAAAAACCAAAGTAGTTCATGCTTCCGCCGGTCTTATATAAAAACGTAGGATCCATTGTGCGTGAAATCGCGGTCTCTCCAAGGTACAGATCATATTCCCCGCTTTTCACCGCCGCCTCAAACTCGTCGGGTGAAACCTCGGTTATATTAACGGTTACCTGTGCCGACTTGAGATTTTCCACTATCCCGTCTGCAATTGCTTTTTTTATATCACTTCCCGACGGCACAAGCAGGCTGAATACCTTGCCGTTCAGAAGCTGTGTCGGATTTGCCGTATCGGGCGCAGCAGAAGCCACCTCGCTCATACGGTACCAGCACGGATTAAACGGATACCGCGCGGGGTCGGCAAGACCGACAAGGGATTGTTCGGCAAGTCTGTCACGGTCTAAAACAGCTGACAGCGCACGGCGCACCGCAGGGTCTGAAAGAAATTCGTTTGAATAATTCACGCCGATATATATGAGATTGTTTGACGGATAGCTTATTATCGAGTAATCGCGCATCGACGTCAGCGACAGGCTGCTGCTCTGAGCAGACGAAATTATGTCCAGCTCACCTGCGGAAAACAGATTTGTAATATTTTCGTCGTTTTTGGTTTCTATCAAATATATTACCGGCACGTTTGCGCGCTCAAAATACTTCTCGTTTACAACAAGCACGTTTTTACCGTTCTTTTCGGAAAAAACATATGGGCCGCATCCGACGCCGGGTTCACCGTTTTTCATGACGGGAATGTCCAGCATCGCCTCAACGTCGGCAACCTGCTCAGAAAAAACACATACAAAGGTTTGCTCATCCTGAGCATAATACCTCAGCATAAAGCTTGTCTGACGGTTATATGGCGAACCGGCATTTTTTCTTGCAGCATCAAAGCTCTTCACAACGTCCGTTGCCGTCACAGCCGAACCATCCGAAAATACAAGCCCGGAGCGAAGTCTTACAGTTACGGTCGTTTTATCGCGGGTAAAGCTCTCCGCCAGCACTCCGTATGGCTTAAATGTGTCGTCAACGCGCACAAGCGGGCTGTAAATCAGCTTTAAAAGCTCGCTGTTGGCATAACAGGTGGTGGTAACAGGGTTTGTATCCATGTCCTTATAATACAGAACGGACATTTCTGTTTTTGCTGCGCTTTCGCTGTCCTGCTGCTTATTTTCATTATCTACATACGCGCCCAAAACCGACGACTGCGGATCGACAACCGCATCACAGCTGCACATCACCATAACAAGCGACGTTATTAAAATTAAAAGCCTTAGTTTTTTCATATTTCAACCATAGCGGCCATATTGCCGCGCTTTCCGTTTGTTGCACGATGCGAATAATAAATGTCACTGTTGCAATACGTACATTCATAGCTTAAATGTATATTTTCGGGCAACAGACCCGCGCTTTCCAAAACAGCGCGGTTTGCACCGTTTAAATCAAGCATATACTTTCCGTCCGTTTTTTCTCTAAAAAACTGCGAAAATTCCGGATTATTTTTCGTAAAGCCGTCAAAAACATCCTGTCCGACCTCATAACAGCACGCGCCGATACACGGACCGACCGCCGCAGTCAAATCCCAAGGGTTGCACCCGTAATTTGCAATCATTTTGTTCACAGCGACCGCAGTAATCCCAAGCGCCGTGCCACGCCATCCGGAATGTACACAGGCGACAGCTCTTTTTTTGGGATCTGCGATTATTACAGGCACACAGTCGGCGACAAAAGTGACAAGGCACAATCCGCGCTCGTTTGTCACAAATCCGTCAACCGCCTGCTCGGCAAACCAGAATCCACCCGTCTTATGCGAGCTATCAACAGTCAAAACATTATCGGTATGCTGCTGATTGGACAAAACGGCACTGCCGGAAAAGCCCGCCGCTTCAAAAACACGGCGATAATTTTCCTGCACATTTTCCCGCGTTTCCCTTGAAAAGGACAGATTAGTCTCAGACAGATATCCGCGGCTCACGCCGCCTATGCGCGTGGTAAAGCAGTGCTTTTCAAACCCGATATCATCCAGTGCGCGGCAGCGCAAAGTTTTCATGCCGTTTGAATTGTCAAAATAAAAGCTGTCGGTCATATAACGCTCCTTTTTATTATTATATATGAAAGAATACGGGATTTCAACAATATTGACTTTAATTTTTTAAGGGTGTATAATTCAGGCTGAGGTGAATTAATTTGTACAAAGCAGAGCTGCATGTGCATACTTGCCCTGCAAGCAAATGTGCGCACACCGAGCCTGAGGAAATGATAGAGCAATATATTGAAAACGGATATTCGACAGTTGTTATAACAAACCACATGAGTCCGACGCTGTTTGATGTTATTCTTCCCGATATAACCGATTATAAAGAGGCGGCAAAAATTTTTCTTGAGGATATACGCCGCGCGCGGGTGTACGCCGCCGGAAGAATAACGGTGCTGACAGGAATGGAGCTGCGCGTCAGAAAGAACATGAACGATTACTTGATTTACGGTATTGACGATGAGTTCATACTGAATATGGGCAATATTATGGACTGGACAATAAAAGAGCTGTATCCGTTTTTTCATGAAAACGGCGCTCTTATCTTTCAGGCGCACCCCTTCCGCGACACTATGACCGTGACAAGCCCGAAGTTTCTTGACGGCATAGAAGCGGGTAATTTCTGCACAACGCATGATTCACGCAATGATATCGCGGCAGCCTGGGCAAAAAAATTCGGTATGCTGACGGTCTACGGTTCCGACTATCACAGCAAATCGTACATGCGCGGCGCGGGTATTCTCACAGAGCAGCCGATAAAAGACAACTCACAGCTTGTAGAGGTGCTGAAAACAAAAAACTTTACGGTAACGGACGGTGAAAATATTTTTTCACCGTATTAAAACGCAAGCCATATATGAAATATACCGCGCACTTTTTCTTGCAACTTTTTACACTTTATGATATGATATTTTGAATATTATATAATGATATGTTTTGTCTGATTAATCAAATTACTCCTGCACAAAAGTGTTCAATGCATTTCGCAAAAAATTATTATGATACTTTTTTGATTTTTTATAAAGGAGACAACATGGATTATTTAGAAAAGCTGATACAGCTGCGCGAAGAAAAAGGACTTACGCAAAATGATTTGACCGAAATATACGGCTGCAACCAATCAAATATATCAAAAATCGAGAGAAAAGAAAGAAAATTGGATATTGAACAACTGATTGCATTGTGCCGGTTTTATAACGTCTCCGCCGATTACATTCTCGGTCTCTCCGATTTTACCGATATACGAAAATAAATTCTCATAACATACAGTTACAACTAAGGAGGTAAAAATCATATGGGAGACGCGTTATGCGGACTTGACTGCACAAAATGCCCTTCACAGTCAAACTGCAAAGGCTGTAAAAACACCGACGGGCATCCGTTCGGCGGCTCATGTATGCTGGCGCTGTGCCGTAAAAACAAAGGCTGCGAAAGCTGCGGCAGTGTTTTTAACAACGGCTGTAAACTCAAAAAAAGACTTATTGCAGAATTCAATGCACTCGGTATAAAAGATATGGCTACGGTTACCGACCTCAATGCTCTGCGCGGAGGTTTTGTTAATCTTAAATATAAGCTGCCGGGAGGACAGATTATCAGCTTTTGGGAAGACGACAGAATATATTTGGGTAACCAAATCTGTAAAAAAGGCAGTGAACGCTGCTACGGACTTACCGCCGACGAGCATTATCTTTTGGTATGTGAGTACGGAGCAAACGGTGCCGACGCCGAAATCGTAATCTATAAAAAATGGCGTTAAAAAACTGCGCTTTTAATTGCCTCGCGGCGATTTTTATAATATACCATTAAAAAACTAAGGGGGAAAATATGAAATCAACCGTTCTTATTCTTATCGCGATCGCGATATATTTGGCGGGTATGCTGATAATCGGTTTTGTCTGCTCACGCAAAAACAAAAATACCGACGATTTTTATCTCGGCGGCAGGCGGCTCGGTCCGTTTGTCACGGCAATGAGTGCCGAAGCATCTGATATGAGCTCATGGCTGCTTATGGGTCTTCCGGGACTTGCTATGCTCACCGGACTTGCACAGCCGACCTGGACGGCGCTCGGTCTTGCCATCGGTACATACCTTAACTGGCTTATCGTTTCAAAACGAATACGAGTATATTCGCACAAAATAAATGCCATAACTATTCCCGAATTTTTTTCAAAACGCTATAAAGATAACAAAAATATCCTCAGCATTATAGCTGCGCTGATTATTATTATATTCTTCGTTCCATACACCGCGTCGGGATTTGCCGCATGCGGAAAACTGTTTTCCACAGTTTTAGGGGTTGACTACTTGGGCGCTATGATTGTATGTGCCGTTGTCATATGCCTTTACTGCGTAATGGGAGGTTTTCTTGCCGCAAGCACAACCGACCTTGTACAGTCAATCGTCATGACAGTTGCGCTCATCGTTGTTATCGGCTACGGCGAGGCTACCGGCAGCGCGGGCAACGCCGCGTTCGGCTTTGACGGTATTATAGACAGCGTGAAACAGCTTCCCGGTTACCTCTCGCTCAATTCTTACTATGACGCTTCAACAAACAGCGCCGTGCCTTTCGGAATTCTCCCTATAGCCTCACTTCTTGCATGGGGTCTGGGATACTTTGGAATGCCCCACGTCCTTTTGCGCTTTATGGCCATCAACGACGCAAAAAATCTCAAAACCTCACGCCGGGTTGCCACAGTATGGGTAATTATATCCATGGCAGTCGCCGTAATGATAGGTATTACAGGATATGCCCTTGTACAGTCGGGAGTCATTACAGACCCGTCAGACCCGAATAAAGAAACTATAATCATAACAATCGCACAGGCAATCAGCAGATATGGCTATATCTTCGCTCTGTGCGCCGGCGTGATCCTTGCCGGTATCCTCGCCGCCACAATGTCAACAGCCGATTCTCAGCTTTTAACAGCGGCAAGCGGAGTAACAAACGATATATGTGAAAACTTCTTCGGTATAAGGCTGTCGGACAAAAAATCCATACTGGTCGCTCGTTTATCGGTTATCGGAATTTCCGTTTTATCCGTCATCTTCGCCCGCGATCCCGATTCATCGGTATTTCAGGTTGTTTCCTTTGCATGGGCGGGCTTTGGCGCCTCCTTCGGTCCCGTAATGCTCGCAGCACTGTTCTGGAAGCGCTCAACAAAATGGGGTGCAATCGCCGGTATGGTCTCGGGCGGCGCCATGGTCTTTATATGGAAATACGGAATTTCAAAGTTAGGCGGCGTATTTGCGATTTACGAGCTTCTGCCAGCGTTTATTTTCGGTCTTATAGTGCTTGTTGTTGTAAGTCTTCTTACAAAACAGCCGGAAAAAGAAATTATACTTGAGTTTGATGAAACAGTAAAAGAATGTAAAGCAAAATAAGACATTATTAATTAAAAATCCCGCCGTGAAATTGATTTTCACGGCGGGACTTTTAATTTCCGTTCGACAAAATGAAAGAAAAATTACCGACTGCTTCAACATAACAACATTACATAATTTTTGCAGAAAAATTATCATTCAAACAGGTTATTAACATTTTGAACAGAGTTTTGAACATACTTTAATTCCGCATGTTTACTATTCAAACAGCTTATTTCATATATTTTTCGACAGCTTGTCAGCGCATATTCGGTTAAAAACTTATCGGCTTATTTGGTTTACATAATGCTTTTTGAATATCCGCCGTTGCAAGCGCATTTTGGTCAAGTCCTGCAACAAAACCTGCACTGAATTCATAAAAGCCCTGTGCGCCGACCATTGCGGCGTTATCCCCACAAAGAGAAAGAGGAGGGATAAAAAGCTTGCAGCCGCTTGGAAGACTGCTCTGAAGTTTTTGCCTGAGCATAGAATTTGCCGACACTCCGCCCGCAACAGCAAGCCGTGTAAAGCCAAGCGCTTTTGCCGCACCATAGAATTTTTCGGTGAGCACGCCGGTTATCGCTTCGCTGTACGATGCGGCGATATCCGCGGCGTTTATACTCTGCCCGCGCTGGGAAGCCGTATGCACATAGTTTATTATTGCGGTCTTTACGCCTGAAAAAGAAAAATCAAAGGGTGCGTCCTTAAAGCTTACCTGCGGAAACCTTACGGCATGGGGGTCACCGCTTTTTGCCAGCTTGTCGATTTCCACGCCTCCCGGATACGGAAGCCCCAGCACGCGCGCGCCTTTATCAAACGCTTCGCCTGCCGCGTCATCGCGCGTCATACCTACAATTTTATAATCGGTATAACCCTCCACGCTGACAATATGAGAATGCCCGCCCGATACGACCATTGCCAGAAACGGCGGTTCAAGCTCCGGGTAAGCAAGATAGTTTGCGGCGATATGTGAGCGGATATGATGCACCGGCACCAGCGGCAGACCGTTTGCATATGCAAAGCCCTTGGCAAAATTCAGCCCCACAAGCAGTGCGCCGATAAGCCCGGGCGCACTTGTCACCGCTACCGCGTCTATATCGGATACTGAAAGACCGCTGTCCTCTATCGCCTTTTCCACAAGCGGCGTTATCTTTTCAACATGACAGCGCGAAGCAATTTCCGGCACAACGCCGCCGTAAACCTTATGTATATCTATCTGAGAAAAAACTGTATTTGAAAGCACCTGTCGCCCATCACGCACGACGGCCGCCGCAGTCTCGTCACATGAGCTTTCTATTGCAAGTATGTTCATAATTATATCCTTCTCCTAAGCACCGCCGCATCCTCAACCGGAGCGCTGTAATAATTTCTTCGCCGCGCTATTTCTTCAAATCCGGCGCGCTCATAAAATGCACGTGCGGCAGTATTTGAAAGGCGCACCTCCAAAAGCTGCTCTTTGACACCGCGTTCTTTACAATAACGGCTTGCATACTCTAAAAGCGCTTTTGCCGCCCCTCTTCGGCGATAAGCGCTATCCACTGCGATATCTAAAATATCGCAGCTTTCAAACGAAATCATAATAAGTATTATTCCGCACAGCCGCTCATCCGACGGTAAGCTGCGAGCGCAGAAAACGCGGACAGCCGGATTTTGAACGTATTCACTCAGCTGCCGCTGCGCATCGAAACCGACACAGAGAGATAAAATATTCACTGCGTCGCCAAAATCCCGCCTGTCAGCGCCGGCATCAAGTTTTGAAATTTTAAAATTCATAAACTCACCGTCATTTTATACGTCTTCTTCCACGAAATGCCTGTCATAAATATTCCAGTATTTTCTGTACACTCTGTCCTCACGCCCGTCAAGGTTTAATTGATACATTCTGAAAATCACCGGAAAATTCTTCGGCTGCCACTGCTCCTCATAGGAGTAGCAGTATTTCATCCCGATATTTCGCATGACACCGCCGCTTCTCGGATTATTTCTGTCATGTGTCGCCGTGATGTACAAAATCCCGTCCTTTTTCAAATATTCGACAAGAGCTTTGCTCGCCTCCGTTGCAATTCCCTTATGCCAAAATTCCTTACGAATGGCATAACCGAAGTCGTGACTGTCATCCGTTTCTGCATTAACATAACCGACAGGAATATTATCCTGTTTCATGCAGATTGCAAAATAATATTTCTTATCTGCAATCCTCTTCTTATAAAAAGCCTCTGCCTGCTCTAAATTCTTTACGGGATACCACGGTAAAAAGGTGTTTACATCTTTGTCATTTAGGAGCAGAAAAAGTGCTTCCATATCCTTTAGCTCAAATTTTCTTAAAATGAGCCTATCTGTTTCAAGAATTATATTATCCACGGATTTCCCCATACTTTTAAAAACAGCACTACTTACACTCGTACCAGGTTCTGCCCCACTGTACGTCTGCACGAAGACGCACGTTAAGTTTTGCCGCGTTTTCCATTTCACGCGACAAAAGTGCGCATACTCCGTCCTTTTCCTCCTCGGGCGCCTCAATAATCAGTTCGTCATGCACCTGTAATATAAGCTTTGCACGAAAGCCGCCGTCAAGCAGCGCCCGGCGTGTGTTCACCATTGCAATTTTTATAATATCCGCCGCGGTGCCCTGTATCGGCGCGTTCATCGCCGCCCGCTCGCCGAACGAACGGATATTAAAATTTTTTGATTCAAGCTCAGGCAGGTATCTGCGTCTCTCAAACAGCGTTTTGACATACCCGTTTTTATGAGCCGAGCTTACGACATTCTTCATATATGTCCGCACTCCGCTGTACAGATTAAGATAGCTGTCTATATACTGTCGTGCCTGTGTACGCGTAGTCTTTATATCCTGTGCAAGCGAAAAGTCGGAGATTCCGTAAACTATGCCGAAATTGACCGCCTTTGCCATGCGTCTCATTTCAGGCGTAACAAAATCCGTAGGGACGTTAAACACGCTGGAGGCGGTCACAGTATGAATATCCTCCTCACGGGCAAAGGCGTCCAGCATTTTTTCATCATTTGCCATGTGGGCCAAAACCCGAAGCTCAATCTGAGAATAGTCGGCGTCCACCAGCACGCAGTCATCGTCCGCTGCAAACATAGCTCGCAGCTCACGTCCCAGTTCTGTACGAACCGGGATATTCTGCAAATTCGGCTCTGTTGAAGATATACGCCCCGTCTGGGTCACCGTTTGATTAAAGCTTGTGTGTATTTTACCGTCCTGACCGATAAGCTTTAAAAGCCCCTCGCAATAGGTGCTTTTAAGTTTAACATATTTTCGGTACTCCAGTATCTCGTCAACAATCTCATGCTTACCCGACAGCTTTTGGAGAATTTCGGCATTTGTCGAATAGCCGGACTTGGTTTTTTTACCGTGCGGAAGCTTTAGCTTTTCAAAAAGAATAACTCCAAGCTGTTTGGGTGAATTGATATTAAAATGCTCGCCGGCAAGAAAATAAATCCGCTTTTCAAGACTGTCTATCTGACCGGCAAGCCGCATTGAGTACCGTTCCAGCGCCGCCCTGTCAACATAAAAGCCGCAGTTTTCCATATCTGCAAGCACAACTGTCAGCGGGAACTCGATATTATAAAGCAGCTCCTGCTGCCCGTGACTCTGCGTTATTTCAAGCTGCGCCGAAACGATATCACGCATACGCGAAACAAAGGTTACGCACAGTCCGTTATCATCTGCGCGCATACCGATATACCTGCTGAAAATATCCTGAAGGGTATATTCGCTCGTGGACGGGTCAATCACATACTGCGCAACCTCTATATCGTAAAACGGCAAAACATCCGGCTGCGACTTCAAGATTTCTCTGTAAATTCCCTTCGGCTTAAAAGTGAATTTTTTAATCGTGTCATCTGTCAAAAGCGGGGCATAGCCGGAAATTTCCGCCGGACCGTTTTCCGTATCAGCATACATTTTGCCGTCGTCAAGCAAAAAATAAAGTCCGCGCTCTTTAAAATAGTCTGTACATGACTCAGCCTTCAAAACTCCGATAGATTCTGCTTGAAATGTTTGCTCCTGCGGCTGTTCAAGCTCAAGCTTGTTCATAATGCTTGTCAGCTCGTACTTTTTCAGCAGCGGCAGGAGCCGCTCGGCGTCAAAGCCGCACACCTGCATTTCATCGTCTGAAATTTCAATCGGAACGTCCCGCTTTATCGTCGCAAGCTCCTTAGACAAAAACGCGCTTTCACGGTCGGCGTTCAGCTTTTTGCGAGCTGCCGGCTTAATCTTATCGCTTTCGATATTTTCATAAACATCTTTCAGACTGTGAAACTCACGTATAAGCTCCAGGGCACCCTTTTCACCTATTCCCGACACACCGCGGATATTGTCGGAGCTGTCGCCCATAATTGCTTTAAGGTCTACGACTTCACGGGGGTGTATACCGTATTTTTTTTCGATTTCATCAACGCCGTAAATTTCCACCTCCGACATTCCGCCACGGTTAACCGGCATTATAACCCGAGTTTTATCGCTGATCAGCTGAAAATCGTCGCGGTCACCCGACACAATATCACATTCATATCCGTGCTTCTCACAGTAAGCCGAAAGCGTGCCGATAATATCATCAGCCTCAAACCCCTCACACGCAAACATCTTGACGTTCATAGCGCAAAGTATCTCTTTAAGCGGGTCAAGCTGCACGGCAAGCTCATCAGGCATTCCGTGCCGCTGAGCCTTATATTCCGGATACATCATATGCCTAAAGGTTTTTGCACGCACATCAAACGCAACCGCAACCATATCGGGTTTGGCCATCTCGAAATATTTAAAATACAGCTTCAAAAATCCAAATACCGCGTTTGTCGGCATTCCGTCTTTTGTAGTAAGGTTTTTTATCGCGTAAAACGCGCGGTTAATTATTGAATTGCCGTCAAACACAAGCAACTTCATTTACATTCTCCCCATTGCTTTTCAAAAAGATTTCTCATATCCTGCGGCATATCCACCTCAAAATGCAGATGCTCACCGCTTATCGGATGAATAAAATCAAGGCTTTGTGAATGAAGCGCGTGGCGCTTCATCCCGCCCGAAAATTCGTGCCCGTAGAGGAAATCGCCCGCCACGGGGCAGCCGATATAGGACATATGCACCCGTATCTGATGCGTGCGCCCGGTCTCCAGCCACAAACGTAAAAGCGAGTATTCACCGCTCCGTACAATTTCAAAGTGTGTAACCGCCGGCACACCGTTTACAAAGTCAACGCACCGTTTGATAACGGATCCGTTTTCTCGTGCAATCGGCGCATCTACAACGCCAAAATCACACGTCGCCTTTGGGCAGCCCTCTACAAACGCAAGATATTGACGCTTAATCCGCTTTTTTCGCAGATCGGAGGACAAAACCCCCGATGCGTGCGCGTTTTTTGCAACAAGAATAAGTCCGCTTGTATTTTTGTCAAGCCGGTTGACAGGCCGCACCGCGCAGTCCTCTCCGTTTTGCAGAAAATGAAACGTCAGCGCGTTTGCAAGCGTATTATCAAAGTTATTCTGCGACGGATGAGTAGCCATAAACGGCGGCTTATTGCAAATAACAACGTCCCTGTCCTCGTATAAAATATCAAGCGGCAGTTCTGCCGGCGCTACACGCTCAAGAACAGGCTCCCTTATATAAACGGTGAGCCTGTCCCCGCACCGCAGCTGCTTTAAGACAGTGGATTTTTTATTTCCTATCATTATTCCGTGCGGATTTTTCTTGAGTTCCTTTATCATACGGGATGAAAAACCCCGTGCTTTTAAAAACGAAAGCACCTGCCGCCCTGCAAACTCGTCGTCTATCTCATACATTAGCTTACGTATCATACCCGCTGTATCCATCCGTTCGGTGCAGGATAAATGCCCGCGCCTATATTTACCATCGCATCAAAAAGCTTTTTTGAAAGCTTGCCGCCGGGCAGCATCAGCTCGCTGTCCAGCCCATCTATGCAGACAATACGCGACACAATATTGTACGTATCCACTGAAAATGATTCGGACAACCTCCCCGCAAGGTGCATTTGCACAAGCTCGTCAGCTGACAGCCTTTTTTCATCAACCTCAATACCCCAGTCGCGCATCAGTTCAACGGCACAACCGTGCATAATACTCCTCGGAGCACCGCCGAAAGCCGGAGACACCACTCTGTCGTCAATACGAAAGAAGATATCCGCGTCAGCCAGCCCGAGTATGTAGCGCTTATATACACCGTCCATTAAAAGCGCGCCGTCATAACCTTTCTGCCGTGCAAGCTCACAGATGAGTGCCCGCCCGAAACGGCTTGAATCCTCATCGGCAAATATCCGTCTGTCACAAAGCTTAACATCAGACTTTTCATGCCACAGGGTTATAGTAACAACGGCATTTTCTACAGGATACGGACGAAAGACTAAATCATCGCAGCTAAGTTTTATACGCGCAAAAAATCTGCCTCCGTCATAAAGAAGATGACGCTCATTATCCACAAGCCTTAAAAGTGCCTCGAGCACCATTCCCTCGTCAACCATCGGCAAAAGTCTCTCGCCCGCCTCGATATTCAGCCTTGTTATCGCCTGCTTTGCACAAAACAAAACCGCGCTTTTCTGCGCATCGGCAACAATGCACACCGTCTGCGACACACCGAGTCCGAAAAATGCGCCGCTGCTCTGCGGCGTTTGCACCGCCTCTCCAAGCGGCAAAATGCGCATATCGCCCCACTTGTCGCCGCTAAGGCGCATGCACGCAAAAAACTCAGTAAATCCGCTCATATCAAAATACCGGCTTTTCCGCTTTGTTTTTCATTTTTACCTGCTCCTTATAAATTTTATTATCTGCATGGCAGCGCCCACACCTGCGCCGACGGCCGTTCCTATCTGCTTTATTCCGAAGATACAGTCGCCTGCGGCATAAAGCCCCGGCACATTGGTTTCAAATTTATCATTGACAACAATATCCGCGCCCTTTACCTGCGCGCCGATACGACGTGCAAAATCAGCAGCACCCGCAACACCCACAGCGGCAAAAAGTCCGCTGAGCTTAATTTTTTTATCATCCAAAATAACAGCTTCTATACTGTCTTTGCCCTCAATCCCGGTAATTTTTCCGGTATTAACGGAAAACTCGGAAAAATCCGCCTCCGGTTTGGCACCGTCAGTCAGAATACATACGCTTTTGCACATGCGCGCAAGCTCGCGCGCCTCGGAAAGCGCGTACTCACCCGCGCCGATAACGCCGACGTCCTTTCCTCTGAAGAAAAATCCGTCACACACGGCACAGTAGCTGGCTCCGCGGCCAAGGTAGCTTTCAAACTCCTGCGCAGGCGGTTTTGTCCTTTTGGCGCCGCTGGCAATAAGCAGCGCCGTACTCTCGTACTCTTTGCCGTACGTCTTTATGACAAAGCCGTCGCCGTATACGGCAGACAGAGCCTGACGGAAAACCGTCTCTACTTTAAGGCGCCTAAGCTGCATAAGGCCTTTTTCAAAAAGCTCCTTGCCCGACACCGACTCAAAACCATAATAATTTTCAATTTTATCAGCCTTTAAAAGCGCGCTTGCACCGCTGTCTATCACCAACACATCCAGCCCTGCGCGCTTTGCATATATCGCGGCTGTCGCTCCGCAGGGACCGGCTCCTATTACAATCAAATCTTTTTTCATATGTTTTTATTATATATCAGTAAAAGTCCTTTAATCAATAAATCCTTATCGTGAATAATTTTTCTCTTGCAGTGAGGGATAATCAGTGAAGAAAGTCCGCCCGTTGCAATGACATTACATGGCGCGCCGATTTCCTTTTCAAATCTCTCGATTATACCGTCAAGCATCGATGCATAGCCCAAAACAATGCCGCTCTTCAGCGAATCGGTAGTATTAGTGCCTATGGCGTGCTTGGGTCTGTCAATATTTATCTGAGAAATCTGCGCCGCATTCTGAGCCAGCGCATTCATTGAAATCCGAACGCCAGGCGTTATCGCCGCGCCCAGATACTCGCCCTTTTTACCGATAGCGGAAAATGTCGTCGCCGTACCCATATCGATAACAATGGCAGGCGTGCCGTAGCTGTGGATAGCCGACACCGCGTCAACCACCATGTCGCAGCCCAGCTGCGAAGGATTGTCAATCCTGATATCAAGCCCGGTCTTAACACCGGGACCTACTATAAACGGCGGCTTACCGATAAGCATTTCGACAGCACCGGCAAACGGCACCGAAAGATTTGGAACGACGGACGATATAATAGCTCCGTCGATATCGGACACATTTATATTATTTATCTTGAGCATGCTGTTCAAATTTATTGCATACTCGTCGCGTGTGCGCGTAGCGTCCGTCTTTATCCTCAGGGTCAGCTTGAGAATATCGCCTTCAAATACACCCAGCACAATATTACTGTTTCCTATGTCTACCGTTAAAACCATTTATTTCACCTCCAAAGGCTCGACCACAACTGTGCGGTAACCATCATACACAACCATGCCGGGCTTTGCACCCGACGGCTTTCTGACATTTTGTACCGGACAGTAGTCTACCTCAACCTTTTTATCATTTTTACCCTTACTGTAAAAAGCGCATACTCGAGCCGCATACTCTATTACATCATCGGGCGGGACAGCGCCCATGCACCTGATAAGCACGTGAGAAGAATGAATTGACTTGGTATGCAGCCATATATCGTCCCTGCGCGAAAGCTTGACGGTCACAAGGTCATTTTGAATATTGTTTCTGCCGACAAGTATCGTAAATCCGCCGTACTTAAGCTCGCGCGGTACGGACGGCTTTTCAACGGTGCGTGCCTTTGACATGCGTTTTAAATATCCTCCGCGCACGAGTTCATCGCGTATCTGCTCGGCATCCGCAAGGCTTTCACTGTCGCAGAGAGACAAAAACACGCTTTCGAGATATAAAAGCTCGGCGCGGTCCTTTTCTATCAGCTTTTCAAGAATAACAGCCGAGTTTTTCGCTTTATTGTATTTTTTAAAATATGCCTGCGCATTAGCCGCGGGGGATAACTGAGCGCGCAACGGTATTTTGATTATTTTACAGTCATCGTAATAATTTTCAGCCTCAAATTCGGTCATACCATTTTTCAATCGGTATAAATTAGCGTTTATAAGCTCGCCGTAAATACGGTACTGTTCAGCCTTGTCTGCCGCACGCAGCTCCTTTTGCCGCACAGCCATTGTCCGTGAAATGCGAGAGCTGAGCCTTGTAAGAAGCTGGGACAAATCACGCGTTTTCTGCTCAAACCGCATTTTTTTAGCGGCAGCCGCAAAGAATTCTTCAACGGCGTCCGACGGCGTTGCCGTCTGCTCTGTTGTACAATACTCGCCGTACTGCCGAATAGGCATAAACGAAAAGTCCACAAGCGCCCCGTTATCCTTCCTGCGGATAACGGTCGGCTGACAGCTTCCGCTGATTATATCGTTTTGTATTTTGGAAATAAGCTTCTCCATGCGTGATATATCGCCCATGGACAGCTCACCGCAGCGCCGTTCGCTGACGCCCGTTGAAAGATATGCAATTTCTCTTGCATTAAGCGGGGATATCCCGCTTAAATTATGCATTATTGACCGTTCGAGAGTAAGCTCGGGATTTGACAGCAGAGCATCTGCCGACCTCAGTTGAGAAAACGGAATTTTCCCCTCTTGAGCCGGCGCCGGCTCAAATCGCGCCGACGGTAAAACCGTCCTTCCTCCCGACAGATCGGCGCGGCGCACAGCGTCAATGATTTTGCCGCCGTAAACGTCGCCCTCAATAATTATCATATTTGCCGAACGACCCATAAGCTCTACTGCTATACTTTTAACAACAGGCTCAAAAAAATCGTTTTTACACTCAAACTCAAATACAACGCACCGCTCAAACTGCGGCATATATACGCGGCAGAGCCGCCCGCCGATAAAATGCTTTCTCAGCACCATGCAAAAAGTCGGGGGCACTGCAGGATTTTCAGTTTCGGCGTCCGTCAGCGACACGCGCGGCGCATTTGTTGAGGCATTAATCAATAGCTTGCGTTTTCCGCCATGATGCCCGCCACGCAAAACAAAAACACTTTCATCCTTTGACGGCATAAATACCTTTTCCGTGCGCATACCGCAAAGCTCGCTGTTCAGTTGTCTTGTAAGAAAGGATAAAAAACACGCGTCAAGCGACATATATATTCTCCGTTATTTATTACTTATTATTTTTATCGACGCCGGATCAGCTCTGTTCTGTCCGACGTAAAAATCCTCACGCCGGTCAGCAGCGTCTCAAGGCGGCGGGCAAACGGCTTTACGATTATGTTTTCAGTTTCGAAATGTCCCAATGCGATAAGGTTAAGTCCGTTATTGTCCGCAAATACAAAATGTTCATGCTTGCCCTCGCCGGTAATAAGCGTGTCAATTCCGTACTCGTTCAGCAGCGTAAGCGCACTGCCGCCCGATCCGCTGACTACCGCAGCGCGCCTTATCGGCCGCTTTATTATAAAGTCCGCACGTTTGGAGCCGATACGTGCTTTCAAAAAGTCGATATACTTAATCGGGTCGTTTGTGAATTCCGTTCCATCCTCAAGCTCTCCGTATCTGCCAAGCGCACAGCCGTCAATAAAAAGCGGCTGAGGATTACAAATTGCGGCAAGCTCAGTCAGCAGGTCATTTATTCCGCCGTCAGCCGCGTCAAGGCAGGTGTGCGCGGAAATAACAGCAATGCCGTTTTTTATAAAATGGTAAATAGGCGCATCCGCCGTCACCGCGCGCAGCGGGTCAAACACCAAAGGATGATGGCTTATAACAAGAGTACATCCGTATTTTAAAGCAAGCTTCAGCGCGTACATATCCGCATCAAGCGTCACAAGCACATGGCTTACACTATCATTTTTATCACCGCACATCAGCCCGCAGTTATCCCACGCGCAGGCCCCTGAAAACGGCGCAATACCGTTTACGACGGCAACAACATCGTCAATTTTCATTTTTTCTCTCCGTCATATTGGAAGTTATGATTTTTTCAAGCAGCTCAAGTGCGCGCTTTCTTTCCGTATCGATATTATCCGACCGGTGCATGCCGTCAAGCGCCTTGCGTACACGCAGAAGCTCCTTTTCAAGATATAGATAAAAGTTTTTATCGCGCACCGCACCATAAAACGGGCAAAACTCACGCGCCTTGCCGTCACGGCGGCAAAGCACTGCAGTATACATTTTATCTCCGTCTCGGCAGAATACGCGCTTTTCAACGGCATACCCGTTTTGACTCAGATACCGCTCCAGCTCATAAACCGCGCTCATCGGCTGCAAAACAAGCCGCTTGTCGGTAAGTCTCCGGCTCAGAATTGACTCTATCAGCTCGCCACCCATACCGGCAATAACAAAACATCCGATTTTGTCAAACAACCTCTTAGGAATATTTAAAAAACCGTCCGACAGCATAAGCTGTATTTTATCTGCCATTTTGTGTGCCTCAACAGTTTTTCGCGCCGCAGCAAGCGGTCCCGGACGCAAATCCGTTGCCAACGCCGCCGGTACTCTGCCCTGCTTTACCGCGTAAACTGCCAGCTTGCAGTGGTCAGTTCCGACATCGCACAAAATTTCACCCTCAGGCAGCAGATTATATATCATTGAAAGACGGGCATCAAGCATATTTTCTCCCAAAATAAGCGGCGGGCTTTACCGCAGCTGTTTAATGCGTATAGCTTACATAATACATTATATAATATAATTACATAATTTACAATAAGTTGCCTTGACATTTATTACATAAAATAATAGAATATTTTATGTTTTGAAAATATCCGAACGAGGGCTTCCGGCACAGCGAAGAAATAGAGTGAACGGGGAACATTTGAATTGACTGACGCTGTAATAAACCTGCTCAGACCGTGGGCGGTATATCTCGTATTTGCAGTCGGACTCGTATTTATAATCAAAGGCGGCTCGCTGCCCGTGGCACAGACACTCTGTATACAGACATCCCGGTCTGCCTTGCAATTGCGCTTATCGCAGTTATCCCTGCCATAATAACCCGAAAGCTTCATCTCTGGCAGAGCGTGGTCATGATAACGGGATATATCGGTTATCTTGTATTTATGTGTATATAAAACATTATTAAATTCTGAGGTGATTAAATTGAATAACCTTCATTTACGGTTTCCCGGAGGGCTTGCCAAATGTCTAACGCTAAGTTATGACGACGGGGTAGAGCAGGACATGCGTCTTTGCGCTCTCATGAAAAAGCACGGCATTGCCGGCACCTTCAACATCAGCACCGGCAACTACTCGCCTGAGGGCAAAATATTCGAGAAAGGCAGAGTACACCGCCCGATGACTCAAAGACAATGCCTTGAGACCTATAAGGATCAGCCGCTTTTCGAGGTGGCAACACATGCGCTTCACCATGCCTGGCTGCCCAACATACCATTGTCAGAGGCAGTACATGAGATAATAGAGGACAGAAGAAACATAGAAAATCAGTATGGCACAATCTGCCGCGGACACGCATACCCATACGGTGCGTACAGCGACGATATAGCAAATATTCTTAAAAGCTGCGGCATAGTTTATGCCAGAACAACTGTATCAACGCATAAATTCCGGCTGCCCGAAAACTGGCTGATGTTAAATCCGACCTGTCACCACAAGGACGCCAGTCTTATGGAGCTTGCAGATAATTTTCTCAGCGATACGCCGAAACGCTCTCCCTTATTCTTTTATCTTTGGGGACATACGTTTGAATTTGAAAGCGATAATAACTGGAATGTAATCGAACGTTTTTTTGAAAAAATCGGAGGCAATCCCGAAATTTGGTACGCCACAAACATTGAAGTTTACGACTATGTGCAGGCGTTTAATTCTCTAATATTTTCCGCTGACGGACATAATGTATTTAATCCGACGTCCGCCGACGTCTGGATAAGTCTTGACAGTAAAAGCATTTATAAAATACCGAAAGGAGAAACTATCAAGCTATGACAGACAATATTTTTTCAATAAAAAGCCCAGTCAACGTAAACTCCGTCGGCTTTGACGGCAAAATGAGCGTAGCGGACGCTATGAGCATATTTCAGTACGCAGTAACGCTGCACACAGAGGAGATGGGAGTAGGTTTTAACAGCGTACTTAATAACCATGGTGCGAAATGGGTGATAGCTAAGGCGCGTTTTGAAATAACACGCTTTCCGGCAAACGGTGAGACTATAAAGGCTGTCACATGGCCGTTAAAGCCGGGTGTCATGCGGTTTGGACGCTGCTTTTCAATACGCGATGAACAGGAGTTCGACTGCATAAACGCATACACCGACTGGTGCCTTTTGGACAAGAATACCTCCGAGGTACTTAAAACATCTATACTGGGAGAGCTCTTTCCCCAATACCTTACCGAACGGAAAGTCGGCAAATATTCCAACTTTACGCTTGATGTCACTAAACAAAACCTTTGCTATAAAAGAACCATGCGGCTTTCCGACCTTGACATTAACGGGCACGTAAATAATATTTCCTATATACGGATGGCGCTGGACTGTTTTTCAGGCAGCGAAATGAAGAATATGACAATTAAATCGTTTGAAATGATTTACAGGCGGCAGTGTTTCGAAAAAGAGACGCTGGCATTGTATCGCGCCAATGACGGCGACGGCTGTTATATCGAGGCTCGTGCGCAAAACGGCGACGTTGTTTTCACCGCAACAGTAAATAAATAGCCGTATTTTTTGCCCCGGATTATAAAATAAAGCACCTTCGGCAGCAGACTGAATCGCTGCCGAAGGTGCTTTTTATTATTTTTTACAGTTTAAATATTTTTATGCATTCGGAGCCCAAGGATTGCCGTCTACTGTATTTCCGTCAAAGCTTACTGAAACACCCGAAGCTATACTTGCCGCCTTATAATACGGATTAGACGGATCGCTTGTATCCCCGGAATTTACAATCGTGTTGTTCTTAAACACCAGCGAGCCCTCTTTAAAGTTACCGACGCGGAATACGCGATCTGTAACATTGCTGATTGTATTGCCCTCTACTACAATCGTACCGCCGTTATAAGACTGATTATCCTGAATAGCAACAGCATTATGATCCAAATTATCAAATGTGCAGTTTCTTATCGTAATGTCGCGGTTACCGTAGGTATAAACGCCCTGAAAAGCGTTTGTAACATTACAATTTTCAATAAGCACGTTTCTTATATAATTGGAGCCTCCGGCAATATGTGCAAGCTTATTCCACGCCGCATTAACAGTTATGTTTGCAGCATCCCCGATAAAGGAACAGCCCGTAATCGTCATGCCGTCAAGATTAAGATATTCAGACGTATCTGCTGCGATATAGACAGATTTTGTAAGCCCTATATTGCTAAGTTTAAGATCTTTAACATTAACCGTGCTGTAATAACCGTTAGTCGTACCGTTTATTTCAAGACCGGTAACCGGGTTTACTCCCGCACCGTAAATATGACCTACCTTAATCTCAAAGCCGTCAATGACCGCACCGTCCTGACCCTCAATCGTCAGACCTTCAACGGTGCGTACATAACGGGCATACTCATTGCCGGTTGAAACGACCTCTGTCTTCGCCTTGGACTGACCCAAACGCAGCGTCCCGTAATTTCCGGGAGCCAGTTTAATGACAGTACCGTCTGATGCGTTGTCAAGCATGGTCTGAACATTGTCAGGATTTGCAGTCAAAACTATCTCGGAATTTACAGCCGTATTATCATTTAAAACTATTCCGTCAAGCTTTCTGCCCACGATTTTATCTATGGTCGTGGGAACTGATGACTGATAGCCGTTCTCGTTATTCTGGCTTACGGTCACGCCGTCTACGGTACAATAGGTAATCGAAGCTGCCGATGCGCCCGCAATACCTCCGATATCACGGTAGCCCGTAACGGAGGAGTTCTTAACGGTACAGCCCTTTACAACGTCGCCCGCAACACAATATCCTATAATACCGCCTGCCTTATCTCCGTTGTCATATGAACCGTCGGGCTGCTTTACAACATAAGACGTTACCGTTGCATTTTCAACGTAGCAGTTGCTGATTTCCATTCCAACATTGGCAGATGAATACCCAGCGATAACGCCGGCATAATGAGTGCTGTCAACAGTCGCATTAACAACTCTGAGATTTTTCACCTTGCCGGTTATAGAACCGAAAAGACCTGCCGCCGCATATGCGCCGGTCGCCGAAGTGTTCAGATTATATATCGTATGATTACCTCCGTCAAAGACGCCTGCAAAGGTAATACTCGGATAGGAATCAACATTTCCGGCAGGAGTCCACGGCTGATTAAACAGGTTGATATCGCTTGCGAGCTTAACGGTTTTTCCGGAAAACTTATTACCGCTGTTCACCTGATTTGCAAACCAGGCAAGCTCCTGCCCGTTTGTAATGGTGTATACACCGTTGTCTTCGGCGACATCAGCCGCTGCCGTGCCGTCCCATGCCGCAAGCCCGTCATACTGATTTGTCTGGCTGTCAAACTCAACAGTGTCCTGTGTTGCAACAACAGTAATAGATACACCGTCTATGGTAAGTCCCTGATATTCGTTGCCCGCAGTCTCTTTCATATGCCCGGATATTGTAAGCACATCGGATTTTACACCTGCAGCCAAGTGCAGATCTGAATTAATATCAAGACCGTTTATTGTCCATTCAATAGCCTCGTTAAGCTTTGCGCTGCCGTTAATTCCGGTAATGACTATTCTGTACTTCAAAGCAAGATTGCCTTTGTTTACAACGCGCAGCTGCGGAAGTTTATATGTACATCCCGGCTCCCAAAGGATTGCCTCGTTTGCCGCAGCGCCATCGTCCTTAACAAATTCAAGAACTTGTCCTTTCGTCTCTGCATCTGTCCATGTTACGCCGTCCTCGGACATTTCCAAACCAATGTCAAGCTTACCCGACCGGATGCTGCTCACGTTAACCGACGCGGAATCGGTAAACCACGCGAATGTAGAACCGATAAACACCGCAACGCAGACAAGCAACGAAACAACGCTCATAGTCAATGCTCTTTTTGTGTTTGTGCTTTTGTTCATTTTTTACACTCCTATTCTTTTTTCGGCGTTTTCAGTGACAATACGTTCTCCGGAAAACACCGTCAAAATTCGGAGACGTCTATATAATCTTTTCTTTCCCTCGGGTGTTAGTCAATTTAGCTAACAGAGGGCAGATATCACCCCTTTTGAGTAAATTTTGTAATTTGTGCAGTTTGCATAACCTGTTCTCCCTTGCACAATCATAAACTATATTGAATTTTATCATATTAAAATGTAAAAATCAAGAAATACTGCCTTGTTATAATACACTATAATATAACATTTTATGTTATATTTTTCACAAAACTAATGAAGATTGTATCAGAAAACACATAAAATTTGAGTGTATATCAATGGATTGACGCACAGAGCAAGTTTATAATTATAATAAAAATACTAAAAACGCGAATGAAAATTCACATTTAAGAGGAGGAAAGTATAATGAATTATCCCAAAATAGGTATCCGCCCGACAATAGACGGCAGACAGGGCGGAATACGTGAAGGACTTGAAGAGCAGACCATGACAATGGCGCTCAAAGCAAAAGAACTTATAGAAAGCACTCTGCGCTATCCCGACTCAACGCCGGTGCAGTGCGTCATCAGCGATTCGACCATCGGCGGCGGCGCGGAAGCTGCCCGGTGCGCCGAGCAGTTCGCGGCGCAGAATGTCGTAGCAACGCTTGCGGTTACCCCATGCTGGTGCTACGGCTCCGAAACACTGGACATGGACCCCCACACCATAAAGGCGGTATGGGGGCTAAACGGAACGGAGCGCCCGGGAGCCGTATACCTTGCCGCGGTAATGGCAGCGTATGCACAGAAAGGGCTTCCCGCATTTTCCATATACGGAAAAGAGGTATGCGACATTGACAACACCGAAATTCCCGCGGATGTAAGCGAAAAAATACTGCGATTTGCCAAGGCGGCGGTTGCCGTCGGCTGGATGAAAAACAAAGCGTATGTCAATATCGGCGGAGTGGCAATGGGTATTGCAGGCAGCATATGCAATGCGGACGTATTTCAGAAATATTTCGGAATACGCGCCGAATGGGTGGACATGACCGAGGTTCTGCGCCGCATCACGCTTGAAATTTACGATAAAGACGAGTATCAAAAAGCTCTGTCGTGGGTAAAGGAAAACTGCAGAGAAGGCTTTGACTGCAATGCAGGCAAAGAGCTTGCGGAAATTGTCACACGCTCAAAGGTTGTACCGGCTGACGGAGACTGGGAGTTTATCGTCAAGATGACAATTGTCATGCATGATATACTGTTCGGAAACGACAAGCTGCGCCAAATGGGCTGGCTTGAGGAGGCACGCGGCAAAAACGCGGTAGCCGGAGGATTTCAGGGTCAGCGAAACTGGACTGACTGGCTGCCCAACGGCGACTTTACAGAAGCGATAATGGCGTCAACCTTTAACTGGAACGGACCGAAGGCACCAACGGCTTTTGCAACCGAAAACGACACTCTCAACGGCATTTCCATGCTTATGGGCACGCTCGTATCCGATACCGCGCCATGCTTCCACGATGTGCGCACCTACTGGAGCGCCGAGTCCTGCAAGCGTGTAAGCGGCATGGCTCCCGACGGAATAGCAAAAGACGGATTTATTCACCTGATAAACTCCGGCGCGACAGCGCTTGACGGCACCGGAGCATCCAAAGACCGCGACGGCAGCGGCTGCATGAAACCGTTTTGGGAAATGACAAAGGAAGACATAAAGGCATGTCTTGACTCCACCGACTGGTGCCGCGCAAACTACCAGTACTTCCGCGGCGGTGGATTTTCAAGTCACTTTCGCTGCAAGGCACAGATGCCCGTCACAATGCTGCGCCTGAACATAATCGACGGAATAGGCCCGGTTTTACAGATCGCGGAAGGATACACCGTTGACCTGCCTGACAAAATACATAACGCTCTTGACCGCCGCACCGACCCGACATGGCCCACAACATGGTTTGTACCAAAACTTAACGGAAGCGGTGCGTTTACCGATGTTTACAGCGTCATGGCAACATGGGGCGCAAACCACGGCGTAACGGTATACGGTCATGTAGGCGACAGGCTTATAACGCTTGCTTCCATGCTGCGCATACCCGTGAGCATGCACAACATAGAAAAAGAACGGATTTTCCGCCCGCACAGCTTTACGGCATTTGGTACGGACAATGCCCAAAGCGCGGATTTTGCCGCGTGCAAAGCGTACGGTCCGCTGTACAAATAGTTAAAAATAAAAATCCGGAGAGAAATTTCTCTCCGGATTTTTTAAATTTATAAAACCTGAGACATGGCGGTTATCGCCTTCTCATGCGTCAGAGTGCCGACAGGCGGCATAATCTCACATCCGAAATGTATTTTACAGATATCTGCAAACTCCAGCGGCGTCACGGCTTTTTCAGGCATAAACCTGCCGTGCGCAGCCTTCATTTCCCCGGACTTCAGTGCCTGAGCGATCGCCGCGGCATACGGATATTTAAAGCTCACGTCCCTTGCGGGCTTTTC
>CABULU010000019.1 GCA_902492505.1 uncultured Eubacteriales bacterium | reverse complement strand
CAAAACCATTGATTTTATTAGCTTTTTGCCGCTATCGCTATCACACCTCATTATTTGACCGTCCGGCTTTTAAGGAAATGATGGATGACATCATGGAAGGAAAGATCAACTGCGTCATTGTCAAAGACCTTTCCCGTCTTGGTCGAGAGTATATTGAGACTGGCCGCTATATGCGTCGTGTCTTTCCGGCTTATGGCGTGAGGTTTATTGCCATCAATGACAATATTGATACTCTTAATGAAAGCGCAGGCGATGACCTGACTGTATCAGTAAAGAACATTATGAATGAAGCCTACGCACGGGATATTTCCATCAAGACGAGAAGTTCTCTGGAGACAAAGCGCAAGAATGGGGATTTCGTTGGAGCTTTCCCGGTTTACGGCTATCGTAAATCCGAAGAAAATCATAATCTTCTTGTGGTAGACGAATATGCTGCCCAGGTGGTGCGGAGCATTTTCAGGATGCGCCTGGAAGGATTCAGCCCCTACGCCATCGCTAATGAGCTGAACCGGCTGGGTACACTCTCTCCCCTGGCATATAAAAAGTATTATGGCCTTCCCCATGCCAAGAAAGGCTATACAGACCGGAAGGATTGCCGGTGGTCGGCAAATACCGTCACCCGGATTTTGCAGGATGAAACCTATACCGGCACACTGGTCCAGGGTCGAAAAGGTTCTCAGCACTTTAAGCTGAAAGAGATGGAGAGCCGCCCTTCCTCCGAGTGGATTCGCGTGGAAAATGCTCACGAAGCCATTATTGATCGGAATGATTTTGACCTGGTACAAAGGATTCGCAACCTGGACACCCGTACATCTCCCCAAAAAGATAAAGTCTATCTGTTTTCCGGCATACTGGTCTGCGGCTGCTGCGGAAGCCGGATGGTACGTAAAACCAACCGCTATAAAGACAAAGAGTATCACTATTACTATTGTCCTACCGGAAAGAAGAATGGGTGCGCTCATCCGGTCATGGTAAAGGAAAATGAGCTGATGGAGTGCGTGCGGGACAGCCTGAAAGGGTTTATTGCCAATGTAGTCTCTCTGGATGAAATCTTATCCGGCATAGACCAGAGCCGTATCAACCGTGAGCTTATCAAAGAGTATTCGCGGCAGATCGCCCAGAATGAGCAGCAGTTGGAGAGGATTCGTCAATATAAGATGAAACTGTATGAAAGTATGGTAAACGGATTTCTGGACAAGTCGGAGTTCCTTTATAACAAAAGCAGTTATAGTGCCCGGATTACCCAGCTTGAACAGGCGATTGCCGCTCTTAAAGAAAAACGGGCGGATGTTATGGAAAACCGGAGTGAAAGGAATCGCTGGATTGAGAATTTTAAGCGTTTTTCCGATCTGGAAGAACTTGACCGCAAGGCAATCATCCAGCTTGTGCAGGTTATCACAGTGCTGGGGAAAGACGAATTGCAGATTCAATTTAATTATCAGGACGAATACGAAAAAGCACTTGCCCTGATTACGCCGGTACAGGAAAGGATGGTGGTCTGAAATGGCGAGAAAAAGCAGGAAGCATAATACAGCGCAGGCTGCCATGCCTGTTTCCCCGTTTATCAGTACGGCGCTGTATATCCGGCTGTCTGTGGAGGATAACAATAAACGTGGAAATTCTATCGAAACTCAAAAGCTGGTTCTTGAAAAATTCCTATTTGGGAAGCCCGAACTGCGTCTTTACGACATCTATATCGACAATGGAGCAACAGGCACGAATTTCAACCGTGACGGCTTCCAGCGGATGCTTTCGGATATTGAATCCGGCAAAGTAGGCTGTGTGATCGTCAAGGATCTGTCGCGCCTGGGACGCAATGCCATTGACACGGGATATTACATTGAGCGTTATTTTCCTTCCCATAATGTCCGGTTCATCAGCGTTACGGATCAATTTGACTCTGAAAACCCTGATAATCTCCACGGCGGTATTATCCTTCCGCTGAAAAATATGATTAACGAAGCCTATGCGCTGGACATAGGACGCAAGATAAAGGCCCAGGCTCGTCAGGATATGAAAGAGGGCAAGTATGTGGGTGGCAGGGCGCCATTTGGATATATGAAAGACCCTGATGACTGTCACAAATTGATTATTGATCCGGTGGCGGCTCCTGTGGTACGCCAGATTTTCCAGTGGGCTTATGAAAAAGTCCCTCTCAATCGGATTGTATTGCTGCTTAATGAGGGTGGCTATCCCTCCCCAGGAAAGTATAAAATGCAGACCGGAGAGATCACCCATCAGGCATTGGCTGGTCGTGGTTACTGGCAGACCTGGACGGTTTCTAAGATATTGCAGGAAGATAAGTATACTGGTGACATGGTGCAGGGGCGGACCAAAACCGTTCTTCACCGGCAGGTGCCCGCAGGCGAGGAAAACCTGATTGTGGTTACTGGCACCCATGAGCCTATTGTTTCCAGAGAGATTTTTGATGCTGTCCAGAAGTACCGGGCAGAAGTGGCCGAGGAAAGCAAGAAGCACCCGGTTATTCCATATACGCCCAATATTTTCAAGGGGCGGATTTTCTGTGGAGACTGCGGGAGAAGCCTGCACCGGCAACGCCAACAATGCAATGGTTCATATCGCTTCCACTGCCTGACCCCTACCAGGGTACATAAAGATAAATGCTCTGGTGTTTCCATCAGCGAAACCGAGCTGATCGCAACGGTGCTGGACATTCTTAAAAGGGAATTAGCCGCCGTCCTGGGGGATTATGCGCTGCTTCTGAACGACAACATTCAAAAGCAGGAAAAAGAGGCTGCCACCCGTGAGAAAATCAACCGGGCAAAGTTACAGCTTAACCAAAGCCGTGAGTTTTTGCAAACTCTTTATGAAAATCTGATGAACGGAGCGATTGACAGCGAAGAATATTTCGTTTTGAAAGCGACTTACGAAGAACAGATGCAGGCGGCCCAAAAAGAGCTTTCCTTTTATGAAAACCAGTCTGCCGTCCGTCAGGAGCAGGCCGAAAAGTGCAAGAACCTGGAAAAAGACGAGCAGGAACTTTTGGCCGGAGGCTCCCTGACTGCCGCCCTCATTGAGCGTTTGATTGAGCGGATCACGGTCTACCCGAATAAACAAGTAGATGTAAAATTTACATTCCGCACGGAATTTGAGGCGTTTAAGGAGGCGGCGGCAGAATGAAAAAGTATATGATTGCTCTTTATATCCGTCTTTCTTTGGAGGACGCCAAAACAGATAGTATGAGTATTTCCAGCCAGCGAAGCATCCTTCGGGAATATGCCTCTGAACTGCCTGAATATGCCAATGCGGAACTTATGGAGTTTGTAGATAACGGGTACAGCGGGGCAAACTTCGAGCGCCCTGCGGTGCAGGAATTACTTGACCTGGTACGGGCCAATCGGATTGACTGTATCATGGTAAAAGATTTTTCCCGGTTTGGTCGCAACAGTTTGGAAACAGGCTATTTTATCGAGCGTGTATTTCCGCTGTTCCATACCCGCTTTATCTCTGTCAATGATGATTTTGATACCCAAAAGCTGAAAGGCGATACCGGCGGTATGGAAGTCGCCTTCAAGTATTTAATCAGCGAGTATTACAGCCGTGATATGTCGGTAAAGACCAAAACGGCCAAATACCTGAAGTTCCAGCGGGGCGAATACCAAAGTAAAATTTGCCCTTACGGTTATCGCAAAGGGGAAAACGGACGGATGGTGCCGGACCCGGAGACTTCCGAAGTAGTACAGAAAATTTTTGAATATGCCGTAAATGGCATGAACGCAACCGATATTGCGCGGGAACTTTCCCGTCAGCAGATTCCCACACCCGGAGAGCATAAGGCCCGAAAAGGGATTAAGACACACGATGTTTCAAGAACTCACGGAATGTGGTGCAATTCTACGGTGCTTCGGATTCTTGCTGACGAACGATATATGGGCACTTATGTGATTGGCAAAAGAGAGGTTACAGAAATCGGCGGCCACAAGATGCGGAGCAAAGCGGAAAGCGACTGGATCAAAATACCGGACCATCATATACCGCTGGTGAATGAGAAAATCTTTTCAAAGGCCAATGCCTCTATTCAGCGTTTCAAGATTCCAAACAGGAAAAAACATGACTATCTCCTGCGTGGGAAGGTTATCTGCGGATGCTGTAAACATGCCCTGCACCTGGCAAATGGGACATCTTACCGGTGCCGCTTTTCCAGCACGATTCCTTCACTTGACTGCTATAACATTCATATCCGGGAAAAAGAACTGAATCAGCTTGTATATGAATTGCTATGCAAACAGTTTCAGGTAGCTTTCGGTATTGACAGCTTAGAGGATCTCCGTAAGGTAGATACCGTTGCTTTACGTCAAGCTGACTTTGACCGACAGATTTTTGAACTGCAGGAAGAAAAGCGGAAACTGTATGAAGCTCTTGTTTCCGGCAGGATTCCGCTCCCGGAATACAAGGATCAAAAAGAGCAGATCAGTGAAAAACTGTTGGAAGTACAGAATACCAAAGCGGTTGTCATGGCCCGTCTTGAAGCCAAACAGGAAGAACGGCAGCACCAGCGCCAGCAGATGGATATTTCCCGGATGCTGACGGAAAGCGATGGGCTGACGTCGGAATTAGTTGATCTTCTGATTGATAAGATTTATGTTTATCCTGATAAACGGGTAGATATTGCCTTTAAGATAAGGGACAGCTTGACAACTCACAAATGAGGGAAAGGGATTGATTATGCGGATTGCGTTTTATTGCAGAAAAGGCGGCACAACTTTTGGGTGTATGCTGCCGGAAGAAAAGGAGCGACTTCATGCGTTTTTTGCCGCCGAACAGAAACGGGAGGCGGCAAAATTCCTATCAAGAAAGCTGGATTGTGGGGACAAGAAAAAATAAATATTTTTTTGTCGTGGACTTGACATAAGGGTGCCTGAGATCGTGGAAGCGCATCTTTTTCATGCCGTGCCGCTTGTTTTTGCTGTCGTAATAGCTGAGCACAGCGTAGTAATACCCCTTTTTGACCTGTAAATGTCCTGATACCAATTGATGAAACTCCTTTCTTTGCTTTTACACAGGACAGTCCGGCACCGACAAGGCCATTGTACTCTGCCGGTGCTGTTCTTTCCATTGTGTGAAGGTCGTGCTCCGCACACATTTTCGGTTCGAATCAGCGGCTGTCTCTGTCCCGTTCCCGTCGGCACTGCCATTGTTGCAACAGCTTGATAACCGTATCGCAGACCTGCTTGTCCGTATAGCTTTTGGGGAAGTATTTGCGGATGTTCTCCCGCTTGAATTTTATCTGCTCCTGCTGATTCGGTTTTTCCTCCGACATCACCATCACCGCATAGATCATCTGATCGTCCAGCACGCCCTCTTGCGAATGTGCGATTTGCGAATTTGTAAATTTTATGATTACGCCCAAAATTACAACGAATAATTGTAGTTCGTGCCATTTTTTGCGACGAATAATGTGTGTTTCAAAATTCATTCGTTATACTCGTTATATTTGTTTGTTTGAATCAAACGAACGAATGGCGAATATTTACTACTCTGACTTCAACCCATTTACAGTTAGCAAAACAGAAAATTGTTGCAATGTTCTGATGTGCCACGGAGATTTTCGGGTGATGGTGCGAAAGTAGGTGGAACAGAAAAACTCCACCGAATAGACCTTCGGAATGTGGTTGACATTGTTTTTCCGAAAGACTTGATGTGCCCCTGATTGCACGCACCAGTTGATGATTAAAGTTTTGCCGTAACCGGTGAATTGGGAAACCGTTTGGGTGGTCAGCACATCGGGATAGCCGGAGAGCAGCTCGGAATAATACAACCGCAAATGCTCCCGCACGATTTTGGGAATCTGTTCCTCCATCTGGACAATATAATCGCCTTTGTACCAGCCCGCCGGGGCGGAGTAGCTTTCGGGGAACACCTTGCGGTTTTCCAGATAGGCAATCGCATCCTTCTTTTTGATTTTGTAGCAGCGGGTTTTCCTGCCCGTGTACTCGCAGGGGATTTTCCCGCTTTGGAGCAAGTACAGGGCGGTCGATTTACTGATATGGCTGCTGTCCGTCAAAATTATAATTTATAATCAGGCTTTTTGATTTGCATTTTTGTTTCTGGTATACTGTTGTTCGGAGTTGACAGACTATGGAACTTCGGGTACTAAGCTATTTTTTAGCGGTGCACAGGAAGAAAATTTTACAAAAGCGGCGCAACAACTTCACGTAATGAAGCCTACTTTATCAAGACAAATCGCACAGCTTGAAGAAGAACTATGGATAGAGCTGTTTATATGGAGTAATCTCAATGTTATTTTAATCGAGAGCGGAATGATTTTCAAATGTCAGGCACAGGAAATATTGTGTTTAGCAGATAAAACAAACGAGATTTTCTGTACAAGGATGAAAATTATGAGGGTATTATTTCAATCGGAAGTGGGGAATTTTTATCTACCCGATATTTGAATGATTATATTGAAAGAGGTCTTTTGGATATGAGGCTGATGTCTGCACCGATTGATTTAAGAAAATACGATTTTGTGTCTGTGTCTGTAAAAGAAAATTGTGGTGCGCTGGTACGCAAAGATTCACCGATGGCAGGGAAATACTTTATAATGCCGCATGATTTAATTAATACTCCTATTATTTTTGCATTAAGTGAATTTACAGAAAGTGACATTTGCAAGTGGTTTTTGAGTATGTTAAAAAATTGATATCGTTGCAGAAGGAAATTTGCTTTTTAACGAGGCTATGCTGGCGGAAAGTGGAATTGGGGCAGTTATAGGTATCTGTTTGAATTACGATTACAATAATCTTTGCTTTGTTACCCTGTCTCCAGCTCTTGAAAGCAGTACTGCACTGGAGCGGAGCAAAGAGCATATTTTTTCCGCCCCAATTCCGCCCTTATAGATTTTGCTGAAAAATATTTAAAAAGCATAACTTGCGATAAAATATAAGTATTAGACATTTTATTAAACTGAGTCTATAATAAAAGATGTTCCGAAAACGGAACATCTTTATTTCTGTTAATTCCGACGCAAGGAGTTGCAAATGACGATACGCGAGACAAGTGAAAAGTAAAATATTACTATTAAGGAGAGGTGATTAGATCGTTTAGAATATCTTCGATTTCAACTGAAACGGGGATAAAAGAAATATGAAGAGTATTAGAAGGAAGATTAAAAATAAAAAAATTTATGTCAATTTTCATGATAGTTGCTTTGCTGTTCTTTTAGACGCGTGCAACGGCAGATTGAGCGGCGAGGATTTGTTCTCTCCTGTATAACAGGGCTTTGAGCAGGTTGAGGAGAAGGATTCCGACAATACAAAGCGAGCGCCTTAACCTACTAAAACAGTCTCCAAATCGTTGATTGTTTACTTCTTCTGGTCAGGTAATACCGATAATGTTGCTAATGCTATTAAAGAGCAAACTGATTCATATGGCGGTAGCGGTCTTCCCGATACTGTTAATGAAATAAAAGTGCTGGAAGCGGGCGCAACAGTAACAGATGGATTGCATATCGGAATTTCTTCTGCTTCCAATCCGGATAACGCGGTAAGTGAATGTTTTTCTGAGATAGGGATTGTAAATAACAAGAAAGGTTAGAACAATGAAATATTTATCTTATAAAGAATTTGAAAAAGCAAATATGTTTGGTTTAGGTAGCTTAAATGAAGCGTATGCACAGTATTTTACCGGGAATTCATTTTTGAATCCTCTAACCAATCCGAAAAAAACAGCAGTATTTCTGGCAAATATCACCTTTGAGCCGGGCTGCCGAAACAACTGGCATATTCATCACGCAAAAAGCGGAGGAGGACAGCTTTTGATTTGTACTGCCGGTGAAGGGTGGTATCAGGAGGAAAACAAGCCGCCGGTTTCCCTTTGTGCAGGGATGGTAATTACAATTCCAGCCGAAATTAAGCACTGGCACGGCGCAAAAAAAGACAGCTGGTTTTCTCATATTGCCGTAGAAGTGCCGGGGGAAAATACCTGTAACGAATGGTGCGAGCCTGTAAGTGATGAAGAATATAATAAATTGTAGGAAAATAAAGTGGCCGGAAAACTTATTGTGTGTTTTTTGGCAAGCGGAAGTATTAAAACGGCTCTGATCCCCATCATTAAATTGGGATAGTGACCAGTATTTCGGATCGAGAATTGAAAAACTGGGCGGAACAGTTTTAGGAAACAATGGTTAATAGGAAAAAAAACCGAAAATGAATTTACATATGACAGATCTGAATTTACAGGAAGTACCAAACGAAGAAAATCAGAAGCTTTCCGAAAAGACTCGGTATATTGTTGTTTTATCGGCACGGATTTGATTCGGCGGCGCATCATATATCGGCGTTTTATGTTGATGTGCTGATGTTTGCTGTAATTATAGGTCTTGTTTTATGCCTGTGCTTTTTTGCTTGCTTTGAGTAGATAGCACTGCAGACAGTTATTGATGTATAAAATTCATGTTCTATTTTAAAAAACAGAGTTTTTGTTGCCTAAATGGGAGCTATGTGCTATAATTCCTATGCAAAAAACTGTAAAGGAATAAACCTGTATGAAAAATCCTGCAATTATAAAATACGCGTGCTATATGTCCAATGCATCAATGTCGGCTACGGCGAATATATCTCCGCTGCTGTTTATTACTTTTCACCAGCTTTACGGTATTTCTTATACCCTTTTGGGGCTTTTGGTACTTGTTAATTTTTGCACACAGCTTATTGTTGATCTTGTATTTTCCTTTTATTCGCATAAGTTTGACATAAGTAAAACTATCCGTGTCATGCCGGTGCTGACAATTATAGGTCTTGTGATATATTCTTTGATGCCGGCACTTTTTCCCGGTTTTACTTATACGTTTTTGCTTATAGGAACTATAATTTTTTCAGCGTCTGCGGGTCTTGCCGAGGTGCTTACAAGCCCGGTTATCGCCGCGCTGCCGTCAGATAATCCCGAACGTGATATGAGTCGTGCTCATTCCGTTTATGCGTGGGGCGTCACTGCGGTTGTTTTGCTCAGTACACTTTATCTTCAGGTATTCGGCAGAGAAACGTGGTATATACTTGCGCTCATGTGGGCGATTATTCCTCTTATCGCATTCATATTGTTTATGAGTTCCGATATTCCCGAGCTTGAAAATCCGAAAAGTACGGTAGGCGGATTCAGAGGCCTTAAAAATCTCGTTCTGATTTTATGTATTATGTGTATCTTTCTCGGCGGTGCTTCCGAAAATACAATGACTCAGTGGTGTTCCGGCTTTTTGGAAGCGGCGCTCGGTATCCCGAAACTGTGGGGAGATATTTTCGGCGTTGCCGTCTTTGCCGTTATGCTTGGCATGGGTAGGTCGCTGTATGCGAAATTCGGAAAAAATATCTCAAGGTTTTTACTTATGGGTTTTGCAGGTTCTGCAGTTTGCTATATTACGGCTGCCCTTTCCCACAATGTGTTTGTCGGTCTTGCCGCCTGTGCCTTTACGGGCTTTTGTGTATCGATGCTGTGGCCCGGTACGCTTATTTATATGGCTGATATGATTCCCCATGCAAGTGTTGCAATATATGCCCTGCTTGCAGCGGGAGGTGATCTCGGCGGTTCTGTTGCGCCTCAGCTTGTCGGCAGCATTACTGATTTCGTTTCGCAAAACGGCTTGTTTGCGGCGTTTGCAGGTTCGCTTACGTCTGAGCAAATCGGATTTAAAGTCGGTATGCTTATAGCAGCTGTTTTTCCTCTGCTCGGTACTGTTGTGGCTTTGTTTATGAGAAGAGCCGAGAAAAATATAAATTAAAGATGCAGGCTGCTGTGCCGTCGTGTGATAACTGAAGAATTTAAAGTCCGTCCTAAAAGAGACGGACTTTAATTTTCTATTTCATTTTTTCCCATTCTGTCGGCTTAAAGCCTATGAGAACGGTGCTGTCGGTTATAATAATCGGACGTTTTACAAGCATGCCGTCGGTTGAAAGCAGCTGCAGCATCTCGCCTTCGGACATTTTGGGCAGTTTGTCCCTGAGCTGCATGGATTTATATAAAAGTCCGCTTGTATTAAAAAGCCTTTTAAGCGGCAGTCCGCTTTTTTTGTACCATTCACTCAGTTCATCAAACGTGGGGTTATTTTCTTTTATATTTCTGTCCTCATATGTGAAATTGTTTTCATCCAGCCATCTTTTAGCCTTCTGACAGGTTGTACATTTCGGATATTCTAAAAAAATCATTTTATTCTCCTTTTATATCATATTTTAATCAGTCTGAATACCTGGCATGCAGTATCAACTAAATTTTTATATGCAGTTTCCGTATTCATCGCTTCCCTTAACGTTATAATATTTCGTAATATTGGAAAAAAAGCGTCAATGCCGTATTCATTGCAAACGGTGGCGTCATCCGTTACACAGCCTGCAAACGCGATGACTCTTTTTCCGTGTTTTTTTGCCAGCTGCGCCACTCCTGCCGGTGCCTTTCCCATTGCTGTCTGTGCGTCCAGACGCCCTTCTCCCGTTATGACAAGGTCGGCGTTTTTTATATATTTTTCAAGATGCGTTTCTTCTAAAATAATTTGTATTCCCGGTTCCAAAGACGCGTTTGTAAATGCTGCAAACGCAAAACCCAAGCCGCCGGCGGCACCTGCTCCGGCCAAGTCGGGATCTGCCTTGTCCGATAAGGCTTTTGCAATATTTGCATATTTCCAAAGCCATTTGTCCATGATTGGTATTATTTCTGCGTCGGCGCCCTTTTGAGGAGCAAAAACGGCGCTGCAGCCGTTTTTTCCGCATAACGGATTTGTTACGTCGCAGGCAATGCGGAATGTACACTCGGAAAGTTCGGGAATTACGTTGTTTGCGGAAACGGAATTTAAGTTTTCCAAACCCTTCGTACCCGAACAAATCGGTTTTCCGTTTTTATCTGTCAGTTCAAACCCCAAAGCGCTGAGCATACCGGCGCCACCATCGTTTGTGGCGCTGCCGCCGATACCGATTATAAAGCGTCTGCACCCGCGCTCTATTGCATCCTTTATTAATTCACCGACTCCGTAGGTTGTGGTATATAACGGGTTGCGCTTCTCATTCGGCACAAGCGTCAGTCCTGCAGCCGCTGCCACTTCGATTACTGCTGTTTTGCTGTTTTTCAGTATACAGTATTTGGCGTTTACAGGAAGCTCAAGCGGATCTCTGACAGTAACTTTTATAATTTCCGCGTCCGCTATAGCTGCAAGCGCCTCCACAGTACCTTCACCTCCGTCCGCAATAGGACATACAAAAACCTGTGCTGAGGAGTTTACCTTTAAGGCGGCTTCTTTTACCGCGTTTCCGGCTTGTACGGAGGAAAGTGAGCCTTTGAATGAGTCGATTGCAGCTACTATTTTCATTTGTTTTACCGCCTGTGCTTTATTTATTTTAAATTATATCACAGTATATATGATTGTGCAATCTGTGTTTTTGCGCGTTTTTTAGTAGATATCTTGTTATCAAAGATGTGATATGGTATAATAATATTAATTTGTATTTTAAATGCAGGGGTGATTTAAATAAAAAAGTGGTTTAAAAACAGCAGGTATGCGGTTGGAATTTTAGCATTTTTTGTAACATTTATCTGTATTTTTACGTTTTATTATATATATGGTATGGCGCCTTTTGGAGCAGGATCGCTTGCAACCGACGATGCAGAGATACAGTATCTTGATTTTTTTGCGTATCTGAAAGATGTCATGGCGGGAAAAAACAGTATAAGCTATACGTTTTCCGACACTCTCGGCGGCGATACGCTTGCCATTTTCAGCTACTATCTTGCGTCACCCTTTAATTTGCTTTTAGCGTTCTTTTCAAAGGCGAATATTATTACCTTTTTCAACCTTCTTGTTGTGCTGAAAATCAGCATGTGCGCGCTGACAATGGGCGTTTTTCTGCGCTTTAGATTTGAAAATAAGCTGAAACCCGTTTATATTTTAATGCTTTCGTTAAGCTATGCGTTTATGCAGTATAATCTTGCCCAGGCGGATAACATCATGTGGCTTGACGGGGTGTATATGCTGCCGTTGATTATTTTGGGTGTATACAAAGCGGTCAACGATAAAAATATTATTCTTCTGTCTGTGTCGGCGGGTCTTGCTATCGTTTTCAACTGGTATTCGGCGGGTATGTGCTGTCTATTGTCAATTCTTTGGTTTGCATTTGAGTATGCTCTCAAATGCGTTGATAAAGACGGCGGCAGGTTTTGTATTAAGGACTTGCTTTGGTCGCTTATGCTTTACGGCGGGGCGATGGTGCTTGCACTGCTTTTAAGTGCCTGTCTGTTTTTGCCGACAGTTGTATCTATGACAGGCGGCAAGGGTATGAATGCCTCTTTGGAAAACTATTTTCCGGGAAACATTTTCAGTGTTGTAAGCGGATGGCAGATAGGCGCCGGCAGCGGGTACGGTCATGTCGCTCTTTTCTGCGGAAGCGTCGTGCTTATAGGCGTGATAGCTCTGTTTGCCGCAAAGGGCATCGGGAAAAATAGGAAGCTTATTTTTGCAGCCATGCTTGTTGTAATGCTGATGACGGTTTATTGGCATCCGCTTTATATGATATTTTCTCTGCTTCGTGATGTCGGCAGCTACTGGACACGCCATGCTTTTACAATTATATTTACTCTGATTTTTATGGCGGCCTATTTTTTTACCGTTCAGGTGCCGGACAGAAAAAAATATATAACAGGCTCTGCCCTTGCATTTTCCTCAATTCTTTTAGCGTCTGAATATGTACATCAGACTAACGATTTAAAGCATACTTACTATACGGTGTTATTTATACTTGTCACTGCCGCCGTTTTGTGTTTTATCCCGAAAAAACGTATTTATTCGGTGGCTGCATTATGTATTCTGATTGCAGAGCTTGGCTTCAGCGCAAAAATAATGATCGTGGTTCAGGGCGGATCAAATTATAATGAATATAACCGTCAGTATATGATAAATCAGCAAAAGCAGATAGACGAAATAAAAAATTATGACGACGGGTTTTATCGTATTTCCAATACTACGCGCAGAACAGATGCGTCTTATAATGATTCGCTTGCCTACAACTTTGCTTCGATTGCGGGATATACCTCCTGTCCGGAGAATGTGCAGCTTGATTTAATTGATAATCTCGGATACCGCACGGAGGCTGAGTGTATTAATATTGTCAATACGTCTATTGTCGGTGCTGACTCGCTTCTTGGTGTAAAATACATTTTGTCGGATACTCCGGTAAACGGATTAAAGCCGGTGAAGGATATCAAGGGGTATAACGGAAATACAGTGTATGAAAATCCGTACTGTCTGCCCATGACATATGTTATAGATTCGTTTGAACAGTCGGAATATAGGGCAAAAAATCAGTTTGAATTTCAAAATGAGGTTTACAGCAGCATTTTGGGCGAGCAAACAAAGCTTTATACAAAGCTCTCCGCAACAAAGAGAAAAACAGAGGACGGGGTCATATATACTGTCAGCGTTCCCGAAGGAAATTTTGCCGTTTACGGAGATTTTATTCTGCATGGGTTTTATTCGGATACTACTGTAAAAATAGGAAATAACAGCGAATTTAAATATGCCGAGTGGCTGGCGCCCAATATATTTTATGTGCCGACCGAAAGCGGTGAAAATCAGACTGTAAGGGTTAAGACAAGTAAGCCCGAAGAATTTCAAAATCCGCATTTCTACGCGCTGAATCTTGATAAGCTGTCCGACATTTCAAGGCAGCTTTCTGCAAACGCAGTCGAAACATTGACATACGAAGATGACAGAATTTACGGCAGCATTGAGTCTCAAAACGGCGGTTTTGCCGTACTTCCGATACCGGTTTCGGATAACTGGAAGTTTGAAATTAACGGCCGTGAGGTAATGCCGCTGTCGCTGGGCGGCGGGCTGACTGTTTTGCCGCTTTCAGCCGGGATAAATGAGGTTAACGCTAAATATACAATTCCGTTTTTGACTCTCGGAATACTGCTAACCCTGATTGGTGTGCTTATTTTAGCTGCTGCGGCGGTTATTACGTACAATAAAAAGCTTAGGGACAGGCTTTCGGCGTTTTTGAACAGCCGTGCCGTACGGTATCTTGCGGCGGGCGCTGCGACAACTCTTGTCAATCTTGTTGTTTTTACATTGCTTTGCCGAGCGGCAAATATCAATGTAAACGTCAGTAATGTAATTTCGGTTATCTGCGCTATACTGTTTGCGTATGTTGTTAACAAAATATATGTTTTTCGTTCCAAATGTCCGTCACTTTCAGCACTGTCTGTCGAGTTTTTAAAATTTGTCGGTGCAAGGGGAGTGACAATGATAATAGAGGTCGGCGGGGTATTTCTGCTCTATGATATTATCGGTCAGAACGAACTTGTTGCAAAGGTCGAAACGCAGGTTATAGTGCTTGTTGCCAACTATATAATAAGTAAATTTCTTGTATTTAAAAATAAGGTGAACGCAAGGGGGGATTAGCATGTTTCTGTCTGTTGTCGTGCCGTGCTATAACGAGGAAAATAATATACGGCCGTTTTTTGACAAAACGGTTTCGGTGCTTTCTGACATTATCGGTGATACAGAACTCATTTTCGTAAACGACGGCAGTAAGGATAATACTGTCGGCGAGCTGAAAAAGCTTACCCGTGAGAATGTCTGTAAAATAAAAATTGTAAATTTTTCGCGTAATTTCGGAAAAGAGGCTGCGCTGCTCGCGGGACTTGAAAATGCTGACGGTGAATACACTGCAATAATCGACGCCGATCTCCAGCAAAATCCGAAGTATATTCTTGAAATGCTTGATATAATAAGGAAAAATCCGGACTATGACGGTGTTGCGGCGTATCAGCGAGAGAGAAATGAGAGCAAAGTTCTGTCTTTTTTCAAAAACTGCTTTTATAAACTCATCAATAAAATAACCGAGGTGGAGTTCTACCGTTCTGCAAGCGATTTTCGCGTTCTCAGCCGAAAAATGGTTGATGCCGTTTTGGCACTGCCGGAAAAATGCCGCTTTTCCAAGGGCATTTTCTCCTGGATAGGATTTAATGTTTATTATATGCCATATGATGTTGAATCCCGTCTCAGCGGCAGCTCGAAATGGAACTTCTGGAAGCTGACGGCATATGCCGTTAACGGTATTGTTGCGTTTTCGGACAAGCCGCTTATACTTTCGTCTCTTGTCGGGCTTTTGTTGTTTGTCATCGCTATTATTATAATGATTTTTGTAGTTGTGAAAACCCTGCTGTTCGGAGATCCGGTTGCGGGCTTTCCGACTTTGGCGTCGCTCATACTGCTTCTGTCGGGTATACAGCTTTTGTGTATCGGGATTATAGGTCAGTATCTTGCAAAAATTTATTCGGAATCAAAATCGAGACCCGTGTATATTGTCAAGGAAAAGCTTGATAATGAAAAGGTGTCCGGTGACGATGATGCTGAATAAAAATTATCCGCAATTGTCTGGAAAAAGGCGGTAGGGTATATTATAGCGGGTCAAACGCTTACAGTGATTTTAATTGATTTCCGGCTGCTGAGATTTATCCTGTCATTTTTGGGCGGCTTTTGCTGTTTCTTATCATTTTTTCTTTGTTTTGCGGTAATATGGATTATGTTTATCAAACAAATCTGCTTCAGTGTCCTGTGCGCACAGAGCTTTATCAGTAAAAACCGCGCGGATACAGCCGCGCGGTTTTTGTTTATTGTTCCTTAGCTCCGCTTACAATCGTAAAATAAGCGTTGGATGTTATTTTGTATACCACCGTGTACAATACTGCAAACAGGGCAAAGCTTATCACCGTTGTCCAGGCAAACAGAGCGATGTTGTTGAGGCTGAACATCATTAGAAGCTTCTGTATAATAGGAAATGCAAAGCAAAGATGAATACCCGCTGTAATAAGTGGCATGAAAAATACCGTGAGTAACTGGGAATTGATGCTTTTACGTATTTCTTTTTTTGTCATACCCACTTTCTGCATGATTTCAAAGCGGGATTCGTCCTCGTATCCCTCCGATACCTGTTTATAATATATTATAAGCACTGCTGCAAAAATGAATACGATACTTAACAGTATGCCGAGAAAGAACAGCCCGCCGAAGGTACCGTAGAAATTGTCCCGGTTTTCCGCCAGACTTTCCGAATATGAATAACGTATGCCGAGGTTATCTTTCGACTTTTGGATTTCGCGGAATCTCTCATGTATTTCTTGGTTTAAAAGCGATTGCTTCTCGGGTTCAAGCTGTGTGTCAAATTCATATATCCAGCTTAAATTCAGCATATCGTTTCCGTTTTGGTCGGTTTGTCCTATCAGTCCCTCAAGGTCAGTTTCAAGATCCTGCACTATTACAAACATTGAGGGGATAATATTCATCGCTGCGCTGCCGCTGCCTATGAAGTTGTCAAGATGCCGCTTTACAGTGAAATTTTTTCCTGAGTTTATTTTGAGAAAGTCCTCGTTGTAATCGCGGCGTACCGTATAGATGAGTACCTGCCCTTTATCAAGCGTTTCGTTTTCATTCATCATCCGGTTGTAGTCGGAAAGCGGTACAAAATACAGCTGGTACACGTTGTCAAAGGACATAAGTTCAAATTCGTTTACAGCTGAGACATCTGTTTCTAAAATTCCGTCTTTTATCATGCCGGCAACAGATGCACGGCGGTAATCGTGAAGATTTTGCTGTATCGCGCCGTAATACGAACAGATGCTTTCAGCTTCTGCGCGCATGCTTTCAATGTTTTTATCGTTCATTGCCTCTAAGTTTTCCATCTGAGCCTCGAAGTTTATATCCTTGGGATATCTGCTTCTGAGTGAATCCTCCTCACCGAAATAAAGACTTGCCGTTGCAGAAATCATCACAAGCACCATTGTTGCAAGAATGCATATTGATGCAAGGCCCGCTCCGTTTCTTTTCATGCGGTAGACCATTGATGATACGGAGACAAAGTGACGCGGATTGTAGTAGTATCTGCGGCGTTTTTGCAGTATTCGGCAAAACAGCACCGAGCCTGCTATAAACAGCATGTATGTTCCGATAATAACCATTATAACCGCAATGAAAAACCAAACCAGCGCCTCAAGCGGGTTTTCGATAGTGACTGCGATATAATATGCTGCGCCGAGAATAACGGCGCCGAGAATTCCTATGACCCAGTTGGCTTTCGGCGGTTTTTCGCCCGTGTTTTCACTGTGAAGCAGTTCAATTGGTTTAGAAGCGTGGATATGGCGCAGTGTATTTAAAAATATCAGTAGGAATATTATACTAAACAATCCGGCGGCGTTTAGCAGGGAGCGCCATGATACGGATAAAGTGAAGTTAATATCCTCACGCATTATGTTTATGAGTGCAAGCTCTGCAAATTTAGAAAAGGCAATACCCAGTATGCCGCCCGCTATAATAGAGCCGCCTCCGGAAATGACCGTTTCCCAGAACAGTATCCGTGCAATGTTCAGCTTTCCCATGCCAAGTATGTTGTAAAGACCGAATTCTTTTTTTCTCCTGCGGCTTAAAAACGAATTGGTATAGAATAAAAATATAAGGGAAAATACCGCGATTACTCCGCTCCCGAATTCCAAAAATGCCATGATTGTACTGCCGCCGCGAAGCGCTGCTACGGTCGGTGACATTGACAGCGCCGAAATGATATAATACATAAGTACCATTCCGGTGCAGGTGAGTATATACGGTGTGTACAGCCTGCTGTTCTTCTTAATCCCGCTTAGAGCGAGCTTTGGATAAAATCCGGTGTTCATCGTCTGTCACCGCCTGTTGCAAGAAGTGTCAATGTGTCAGTAATTTTCTGATAGAGTTGTTCGTTTGTGCTTCCTCCGCGGTAAATTTGATGGAACACCTCTCCGTCTCTTATAAAAAGTATCCTGTTTGCGTGGCTTGCAGCTTTTACCGAATGCGTTACCATCAGTATAGTCTGACCGTTTTTATTAATATCGCCGAAAAGCTGTAAAAGCTCATCTGTCGAACGTGAATCAAGAGCTCCTGTCGGCTCGTCGGCGAGTATGACTCCGGGGTTTGTGATAAGTGCACGAGCAACGGCGGCGCGCTGTTTTTGTCCTCCCGATACTTCATAAGGATACTTTTTTAAAAGGTCTTCTATTCCCAGCTGCTTTGCTATGGGCATCAGTCTTTTGTGCATTTCATCATAGGATTTTCCCGCAAGCACGAGCGGGAGATAGATGTTGTCTTCCAGTGTAAAGGTATCCAGCAGGTTGAAATCCTGAAATACAAAGCCGAGATTATCTCTGCGAAACGCCGCTACTGCCGATTCCTTAATTAGCGTCAATTCCATTTGACACAGCTTTACACTGCCTGCCGTAGGTTTATCGAGTGCAGCCAAAATGTTAAGCAGGGTGGTTTTTCCCGAACCCGACTCTCCCATAATTGAGACGTACTCGCCTTCTTCAACGCTGAATGTAACATTTTTCAGCGCTTCCACCTTATTTGTACCGAAGCGGGTTGTGTATATTTTTTTTAGTCCGCTTACCTCTAAAATACTCACTTATATTCCTCCTTGTTTTACTGCGTCGGTTGTTTTTATCCGCCGCTTTGAACTTTACGGATATAGTTTAACAAAGGCGGCGAATATAAGCCATAGATTAGACTTACATTTGCCGCCCCGTTTCTTACGATTTTGTAAGAAGTTATTCCGTTATAAGCTTTTTTTGATCGAGAGTCAGAGATATTACCGTCCCGCAGTCCGGTGTGGAATCGGCGCTGATGTTGATTTTCAGATTATTGCAGATACGTTTGCAAAGATACAGCCCGATGCCGGTTGCCTTTTTGTCGCTTCTGCCGTTATATCCCGTAAAGCCGTTTTCGAAAATACGCGGCAGGTCCTCTTTTGCTATTCCGATGCCGGTGTCCTCTATGCAAAGAATATTTTTCGGTTTAATATATATTTTGACGGCTCCGTTCTCGGTGTATTTCAGTGCGTTGGAAAGCAGCTGCTCAATGACAAAGGACAGCCATTTTTCATCCGTAACAATTTTAATGTTGGTAGGCGTGTACTCAAGTCGTATTCTTCTGCCGATAAATTCACTTGAGAATTTTTTAACGCAGGATTTTATTATTGAATCAAGGTCATGTTCTTTAAATACATAATCTGTGCTGTCTGAACCGAGTCTTAAAAATGCAAGCACCATTTCGACGTACTGCTCTATTCTGAAAAGCTCGCCAGACAGCTTGCGAGACAACTCCGAATCGTCGTTTTGAAGAGTAAGATGCATTGATGCAATCGGGGTTTTTATCTGATGTGCCCACACTGTGTAGTAATCCACCATGTCGTTGTAGCGCGTATTCATGCGTGTTAAAAGCTGCGCGTGTTCGAGCTGGAGATTGGCTATTATGTCCTTAAAGTCCTCTTCCTCTATGCTTTGACAGTCAGGAAGAAAGCTTATAAGGTCGATAGTAAGTTTTTTCATGTCGGTAAGCAGCGCATGTTTTTTTGCAACGGTTTTATAGTCAAGTATGACAATAAGTGTACCGAAAAATAAACACAGCAGCGCAGGGTACAGTACCGCGCCGGGCGGCAGACGATACATTACAAATGCTGTCAGAAAAATCATTGTAAAGAAGCAGAAAACAAGGATTAGCTTGCGTCTGTTTTTCAGATATCTGAAAAATAATTTCATATTTTACACCTACTCTATGATATATCCCACTCCGAATTTGGTGGTGATAAAACCGCAAAGTCCCGCCGTCTCTAACTTTTTACGCAGTCGGTTGATATTGACAGTCAGTGTGTTTTCGTCTACAAAGCTGTCCGTTTCCCAAAGCCGCTCCATCAGCTTCTCGCGGCTGACGACCTGGCATTTACTTTCCATCAACGCCAAAAGTATGCGGTATTCATTTTTGGTGAGTGATATTTTCTGATTTTCAAAGGTTAATGTGTTGTCGCCGGTGTTAAGTATTGCTCCGCGGTGTTCCAGCACATGGACTGAGGCTGCATAATCGTATGTCCTTCGCAGCAATGCCTGTACCTTAGCCATTAAAACACTGCCGTCAAACGGCTTTGCGATAAAGTCGTCTGCGCCCATATTCATGGCCATTACAATGTTCATGTTGTCCGAGGCGGAGGAGATGAAGATGATGGGCACGGAGGAGTGAAGACGTATCTGGCTGCACCAATAATAACCGTTAAAGAATGGTAAGGTGATATCCATGAGCACGATATGCGGGTCAAACTCCGCAAAGTCTTTCATTACATCACGGAAATTTGAAACACACCTTGTTTCAAGCTCCCATGTTTGTGCCTGTTGCTCAATAGCCTTGGCAATTCCGCGGTCATCTTCGATGATAAACAGCTTATACACTATTTTTTCCTCCCTGTAAATCGGTTTATGCGCCGTGAGCTCAATTCTTAATAATTATAACATATAAATCGGGACTGGGCAATAAAAAAACGCCGCGGTTTAAGCGCGGCGTTTATGATTTTTAAATTATACAATACCGTGTGCAAGCATAGCTTCTGCAACCTTGGTAAATCCGGCAATATTGGCGCCGGCTACAAGATTACCTTTCATGCCGTACTCAGCTGCGGCGGAAGAAGCGTTTTTGTAGATATTCTTCATAATATCGTGCAGCTTAGCGTCAACCTCTTCAAAACTCCAGCTGTATCTCATGGAGTTCTGGCTCATCTCAAGCGCGGAGGTCGCAACTCCGCCTGCATTGGCAGCTTTTGCGGGCGCAAACAGAACACCGTTTTCTAAAAATACTTTGGTTGCCTCAAGCGTTGAGGGCATGTTGGCGCCTTCGCCGACAGCATAGCAGCCGTTTGCAACCAATGTTTTTGCAGCCTGCTCGTCAATTTCGTTTTGTGTAGCGCAGGGAAGAGCAATATCGCATTTAATGCTCCAAATACCAAAACAGCCCTCGGTATAAACCGCGTCCTTGTGGTAGTTTAAATATTCCTTTATTCTCTTGCGCTCAACCTCTTTGATTTTCTTTACGGCGTCAAGGTCAATGCCGTTTTTATCGTATATATATCCGTTTGAGTCAGACATCGCAATGACTTTACCGCCAAGCTCGGTAGCTTTCTGTGCAGCATAAATTGCAACGTTGCCGGAACCGGAGATAACAACATTTTGTCCCTTAAAGGTTTTACCGTTATCCTTTAACATTTCATCAACAAAGTAACAGAGACCGAAGCCCGTCGCTTCTTTTCTTGCAAGCGAGCCGCCATATGTAAGTCCCTTGCCGGTGAGCACACCGGTAAATTCGTTTTGCAGTCTTTTATACTGACCGAAAAGATAGCCTATTTCTCTGGCGCCGACTCCGATATCACCTGCGGGCACGTCTGTATCCGCGCCGATGTGCTTTGAAAGCTCTGTCATAAAGCTTTGGCAGAAGCGCATAACCTCCATGTCGCTTTTACCTTTGGGGTCAAAATCGCTGCCGCCTTTGCCGCCACCGATGGGAAGTCCTGTAAGCGAATTTTTAAATATCTGTTCAAATCCTAAAAATTTGATGATACCCTCATAAACTGACGGATGAAAACGCAGTCCGCCCTTGTAAGGACCGATAGCGCTGTTGAACTGAATACGGAAACCGCGGTTTATTTGAACCTTGCCGCTGTCGTCTACCCATGGAACTCTGAACTTGATGATTCTCTCAGGCTCGACGATGCTGTCCACTATGCCCATTTTTACATATTCGGGATGTGCCTCAATAACAGGCTCGATGGACTCTAAAACTTCGCGTACTGCCTGATGGAATTCTGTCTCGCCTGCATTGCGGGCGATGACGCGCTCCATTACCTCTTTCAGGTATTCGCTTTTAAAACTCATATATATTCCTCCAAAAAAATAGAATGCCGCATTGCAAATATGCAAGTTTTATAATACAAACTTGCATATTTATTTACAGTTTAACATTAAATGTAAAAAAAATCAATGTTTTTATGCGATATTCTTGATTAAATTTTTATTAATAAAATAACAAAACAGCGCCGATGAATTTCGGCGCTGTTTATGCGTTCGTTTGTTATGACGTGTTTTCGGAGTAATCTGTTTAACTCATTTACTCTGTATCGGTACTTGATGTGTCATCCTTTGCGGTTAAGTAAGCAGCGTTTAATTTATCAAGTGCTTGTTTTTCTGTCATAGCATTTTTAAAATCGGAAACCGTAAATGCTTCATCCGTAAATTCGGCGCTTGAGTGAATGTTGCCGATATTATCGTAAAAATATTTTCCGAGATACGCTGTATTTATAAGATAGGCTGTTTTATTCTCACCTATTGGATACGATTCTTTCAGAAAGAGCAAAACCTTCATGTCTTTTTTCAACAGCGGTACGCCTGCAACAGACCAGTCTTTTCCGGGCTCAATATCACGCTCTCCGGCCTCTGCAATAGTAATAATATCTCCAGTGTTTTTATCACCTTTTATAATTTTGCTTATGCTTACATCTGCAGAAACTGCCGAGTAAAAATACTGAGGATCAATTTCACCTTCATCTATGACTTCGCCGATAATAATTAAGCTTGAGTCGTTATATAAATCTTGGAGACTTTCATGCATGTGGCTGAACTCTGCGTCCATTGTCAGATTTTTAACGCTTGGGTTAGGATAATAAATGTTATTGTCTGTTTTCGCAGGAGCCTTAGAACATGAGCCGGCAAACAGTATTGAAATTATACATATAGACGCCAATAACGGTTGAATTTGTTTTTTCATAGTTTTTCTCCTTTACTTATATTGTTGCCAAATGCCCTGCACCTCATCATAAGTCGGACTATGTGCTGTGCGTGTGTTGTGATACGGATACATGAGTGTTCCGTTATCATTTTCGTTATGGTATAAACCAAGCGCATGTCCTATCTCGTGACCGGCTGTAGATGTTAAATAGGTTGTGTTATACACGCTTGCATTGCTGTCCGTAACATTCAGGTTAAAGATAACATCTGCGTAATCTCTGTTCCCGTGATTAGTCACAGGTACGGCATTCCAACTGCTGTCTATATTATAATATTTAGTTACGGCAACGGCGTTACTTACTGCAAGTTTTTCACCCCAAAAGCGTATAGTACTTCCCGTGATTTTTGATGATTTTGTAAATGAAAATCCGAGTGAACTTGTAAGCGGAGTGTTTTGTACGGCATAATTCCAGTTATTCACTCCTGCAACACATGCGTTTGAATAGCGTGAATTTGTCAGTCCAACGTAATAAGTTTGATTTTTTATTCCTTTGCTTAGTTTACCCGGGTGTAAACTATAAGCTCCGGCGGTATTTGTCACTGCTACAAATATTAAAAGAATAGATGCTGCTGTTAAAACTTTTTTGATTTGTTTCTTTTTTAATACCATACTTTTTACCTCCTCAAATATATAGTTCCTGTGAATTAATTACATTATTTGGAAGCTTTCTACTATCATTATATCTTAAAAGCTTCAAATGTAAATACAGAATAGGAAATTTAAAATTTTTTGTTAAAATACAACAAATATACTGTTTGCTTTATGTACAATATTTACGCCGATATTTTTATTTATTTAAGTCATTCAGGAAATTGATTCCTTATTGTTGTGTTTTTATTGACAATGCTTTTTTATGTATGATAAAATAAAATGAATAACATACAAAGGGGAATTTAAATGAAAAACTGTAAATGCGCACACGCAAAAAGCGATCTTTCGCTTTTGAAAAACGTGCTGGATAAATATAAAGACGTACCCGGCAGTCTTATAACCGTACTGCAGAAAGCTCAGGAGATTTACGGATATCTTCCCACGGATGTCATTTATCATGTAGCATCCGTTATGGGTACAACCCCTGCGGAGGTTATGGGCGTTGCGACCTTTTATACGCAGTTCCGATTAAAGCCTGTCGGCAAGTATCTTATAATGCTCTGCCAGGGCACGGCATGTCATGTAAACGGCGCGGAGAGAATTGAAAGCGCCATTTGTAAGCGTCTTGGTATTACGGACGGAGACACTACGGCGGACGGTATGTTTTCACTTAAAAATGTGGCGTGCCTGGGCTGCTGCAGTTTGTCGCCTGTCATGATGATAAACGGTGAGACCTATGGGTCGCTCACCCCTCAAAAGGCGGTTGAAATAATCGACGGTCTTTATGCAAAGGAGGAGAAAGAATGAGAATAGTTGTCGGTGAGGGCAGCTGCGGTATCGCAGCCGGCGCTCATAAGGTATATGAATCTCTTAAAAATTTGAATTGCGTCAACCTTGGCATTACTGGATGTATCGGTATGTGCTTTTTGGAGCCGATAGTTGATATTTACGACGGAGATACACTCAAAAAGCGGCTTGTCAGAGTTAAGGAGAGCGACGCGCAGATAATTGCTGATGCTGTTGAAAGCGGTGATCTTTCGCCGCTTGACAGCCTTGAAATAACAGCTCAGGACAAAAGCTTTCTTGATAAGCAAACGCGTATTGCACTTCGGAATTGCGGCATTGTTGACCCGACGGACATAAACGACTACATAAAGCGGGACGGCTATAAGGCGATAAAACGCGCACTCGGTATGACTCCCGAGGCTGTCATTGAGGAAATAAAAGCGTCCGGGCTTGCAGGGCGCGGCGGCGCCGGATTTCCGACTTGGTTTAAGTGGAACGCGGCGCGTGCATCTGAAAGTACGCCTAAATATCTCATCTGCAACGCTGACGAGGGCGATCCCGGCGCGTTTATGGACCGCGCGGTTATCGAAAGTGATCCGCATAACCTTATCGAGGGTATGCTTATAGGTGCGTATGCCATCGGCGCGCAGGAGATGATTGTGTATGTGCGCGCGGAGTATCCGCTCGCTATCGTTCGCCTTGAAGCGGCGATTGATGAGGCGCGCAGGCATGGCTACCTGGGTGAAAACATTCTCGGCAGCGGCTTTAGCTGCGATATGCGCATAAAGGCCGGCGCGGGTGCGTTTGTCTGCGGTGAGGAGACAGCGCTTATCGAGAGCCTTGAGGGCAAGCGCGGAATGCCGCGTCTAAAACCCCCGTTTCCTGCACAGTGCGGCTATAACGATCAGCCGTCCAACATCAATAATGTTGAGACTTTTGCAAACGTTCCCTGGATAATTTTAAACGGCGGCGATAAATTTGCCGCAATGGGTACTGAAAACAGTAAGGGTACAAAGGTGTTTGCGCTGACGGGTAAAATTAAGCGCGGCGGACTTGTCGAGGTACCCATGGGCATGACAATCCGCGATGTTATATATGATATCGGCGGTGGCATTCGCGGAGACAGACAGTGCAAGGCGGTTCAGCTTGGCGGACCGTCAGGCGGATGTGTGCCTTTTGATAAATTTGATACCGTAATCGACTATAAAGAGCTTGCGGCAACGGGCGCTATTATGGGCTCGGGCGGCATGGTGGTCATGGACGATACCACATGTATGGTGGGTATGGCGAAATTCTTTTTGGACTTTACCGCCAAGGAGTCTTGCGGTAAGTGCGTTCACTGCCGTATCGGTACAAAGCGTCTTTTGGAAATACTTACACGTATAACAAAGGGCGACGGCAAGCCCGGAGATATCGAGCTGTTAGAAGAGCTGTGCGGCGGAGTCAAGGACGGCGCGCTGTGCGGTCTCGGTCAAACAGCGCCCAATCCCGTATTGTCCACTATCCGCTATTTTCGCGATGAGTATGAGGCTCATATAAACGAAAAACGCTGTCCTGTCGGCGAGTGTCGTGAGCTTCTGACCTATTCGATAGATAAGGATGAGTGCCGCGGCTGCACGCTATGCGCGAAAAAGTGCCCTGCGGGCGCAATTTCGGGCACTCTCAAATCGCCGCATGAAATTGACCGCGACGTTTGCATAAAGTGCGGTCAGTGCGTGACGCTTTGCCGTTTCGGCGCGATAAAGGTCAGGTAAGGAGATAAGCTATGGATAAAATTACTGTTACTATAAACGGCAAGGCTTGTACCGGCAGCCGCGGCGATACCGTTTTGAATATTGCCGCCGCAAACGGTATAGTTATTCCGACGCTTTGCCATCACTATAATGTAAAGCGCTACGGCGCATGTGGAATCTGTATTGTCGAGATGGAGGGCTCTCCCAAGCTTATGCGCGCCTGCTCGACTGTCGCTGCTGACGGCGCCGTGTATTTTACCGAGTCGGAGCGCGTCGTAAAGGTTCGCAAAATTGCGCTGGAGCTGCTCATGAGTGATCATGAGGGCGACTGTAAAGGGCCTTGCTCGCTTAACTGTCCCGCCGGTACCGACTGTCAGGGTTATGTTAAGGCTATCGCACAGGGCAATGACCGCCGCGCTGTTGAAATAATAAAGGAAAAAATTCCTCTGCCGTCTTCTATCGGCAGGGTCTGCCCACACCCGTGCGAGACTGCCTGCCGCCGCGCGCATGTTGAAGAACCGATATCTATTGCGTTTTTGAAATATTTTGCGGCAGACAACGTGCGCAATTCCAAAACGCCAGTTATTCCGAAGGCAAAGGCAGCAAGCGGCAAAACCGTAGGTATTATCGGCGGCGGTCCCGCAGGTCTTACTGCGGCTTACTATCTTGCGCTTTCGGGTCATGCCGTTACGGTTTATGATGCGATGCCTAAGATGGGCGGAATGCTGCGCTACGGTATTCCGGAGTACCGCCTGCCGAAAGCTGTACTTGACAGTGAGATCGAGGAAATCAAATCGCTTGGCGTTAAGCTTTTAAATAATGTAAAAATAGGTGTTGATTTTACACTTGCCGATATCAGGTCAAGGTATGACGCCGTTGTTGTCGCCGTCGGAGCATGGAGCAATATGGGTCTTCGCTGCAAGGGCGAGGAGCTGAATGGCGTTATGGGCGGAATTGAATTTCTGCGTAAAATCGCACTCGGCCAGCCGTCGGGTCTGGGTAAAAACGTTGCCGTTGTGGGCGGAGGAAACACCGCTATGGACGCGTGTCGCACCGCAGTGCGCGCAGGAGCCGAAAACGTATATGTAATTTATCGCCGCACCCGTGATGAGATGCCGGCGGAGGATATCGAGATCGAGGAAGCAATCGAGGAGGGCGTAACCTTTAAATTTCTCACCAATCCCGCCGAGATTATAGGGGAAAACGGCAAAGTAACCGCCGTAAAGCTTCAGGTAATGGAGCTTGGTGAGCCGGATGCTTCGGGCCGCCGCTCGCCTGTTCCGGTTGATGGTAAGTTTGAGACGCTGCCCGTGGACAGCGTAATATGTGCTATCGGTCAAAAGGTAAATGTCAGCGGATTAGAGGAACTGGAGCTTAACAGCCGCGGCATAATCAGCGCAGACGAGCATACTTTTGCCACGTCGCTTCCCGGTGTGTTTGCCGTGGGTGACGCTACCAACCGCGGCGCGTCTATTGCCATTGCCGCTATCGGCGAGGCGAATAAGGCTGCCAAGGTGATTGACGGATATCTGCTCGGTATGGAAACGCCGTACAGAAAACCGTTTGTGTCGGAGCGTGATGTGAACGATATAGATTTTACCGTTCATGAAAAATGCCCGCGCGCGAAAATGCCGACGCGTCCCGCAAATGAGCGGCGCCGTGATTTCAAAGAGGTAAACCTCGGCTTTTCGGATGAAGCGGCGCGTGCCGAGGCAAAGCGCTGCCTTGAGTGCGGATGCCACGACTATAATGACTGTAAACTTATAAAATATGCAAATATGTACGAGCTTGACGCAAAGCGTTTCGAGGGTCAGAAGCATGAGAGCTTTGTAGAACAAAATTTGCGTGTTATCGAGCGCGATCAGGGCAAGTGTATATTGTGTAATCTCTGTGTGCGTGAGTGCCGCGAAGTTGCGGGCAAAGGCATTTTGGGGCTTGTTGACCGCGGGTTTAAGACGGTAATCCGTCCCGAGTTTCAGGACGATGAGATTATTCGCGGCTGCGCCGACTGCCGCGCATGCGTTGACGCATGTCCGACAGGCGCTTTGAAATTTATCGGCAAGGAAAAATAAAAACTATGGCTACGTCAAAGGAGTATATTGAATTTGTGTGCGAGCAGCTGCATGGCTGCGGCGGTGAAATACGTTACCGAAAAATGTTCGGCGAGTATATGGTCTATATAAATGATAAGCCGGCGCTGCTTGTTTGTGATGATACCGTGTTTGCGCCGGTTCATGACAGTATTGCGCACCTTTTGCAGGACGCCGAGCGCGGTATACCCTATGACGGAGCAAAGGAACGGTATATACTCGATATCGAAAACCGAGGGCTGGCGCATGAGGTGCTAAACTGCCTTGAACCGCACCTATGTGTTCCGAAACCGAAAAAACGAAAAAAATAATATAAAAGGACGCTTTTGGGGCACCCTCCGTAAGGAAGGTGCCCCAAGGTGGCTCTTGTATCTAAACTGAATAATTGATTTCGTTAAGCGGTGTAGCCATTGGCTATGCCGTTTTTTGTTACACACCTTTTCAAAGTGTGTAACCCACTATGACACTTTCTCAGATACTCTGAGCAAAGCTGTTAGTGGACTCTCTGATGGTGGTCTTACTAAGTTGTCAAATATGACTGTATGATTTTTAACCTGTTTTTTACGCTACGTCAAAAAGGACAAAAAAAGTTGTCTAATATGACTATCATTTCTTAAAATGATGTGTTATAATGTAGAAAAAGGGGGCTGAGACTGTGAATGATTTAAAGAAAAACATCGACCATTATATGAATTTAAAGGGAATAAAAATGTATAGTCATTTGTTGGTGGATATTGCACACGAATTAGGTATTAAAGGTCAAGATACATACGAATTTGCAAATAGAGAAAAATCTAATTTTTCAAAAATGTTAAAGGGTGAGCGTCCGCTTAAATATGAATTTATTATTCCTTTAGAAAAAATATTTGGTGTGTCATTGGCACGATTAATGGATAAAAACGCATATAAACTACCTGTAGAAAAAGAAAACGTGCCATTTAACAAAGGGTTTAGATATTACGCGTATTTAGACGATCCGCAATTATACAAAAATGAATTTGATCTGTTACTGGCATGCGACGGAAAACCTATCATTACTCAAACAGATGAATTTGGCAAAACCTTTCTAGATTATGTTGTTGAATACCATTCGGTCAATGGAGTGAGATATCTTCACGAAGAGTATGGAATAAAATTAAAAATGTATCATAATCAATTTGAATTCAGAAAAGACAAGGGAGCAACTTGGATTAATTTTGAAAATAGTGTAGAATTCGCACGTCTTGTAGCGAGTATGAACGATGTTGAATTGTTTAATAGTATCTATGATTCCTATTATATGTTTTTTGCTTGCGGTTACTATGATGTTGGTAGTTGTATTTTCGCCAACAATGATTTTTTAGAATTAATATTGGATAATGAAGATATTTTCGAATCTATATTTGAAGAAAAAAAGTATGTTTTTGAATTGGGCAATATTGCTAAGCGCAAAAAACAAGTTCAATCTATTACATATTATTCTATCAATCCGATAATTAATAATTGCTTGAGACACGCTTTGAAGAACTTAGATAAATATAAGCAAAGAGCGTATGCAATATTGAAATTTGGCATCGACTATAACCGAAAGAAAGCTACCAACATAGATTTTAGTAATTATTATATTTGTAATGAGCTTGGTGCTTTAAAAAACTTCAAAGATGAAGATTTTTATGAATTGAGTATTTATGCTGATGTAGAAACAAGCGATACTGAAATTAAAGCATTGATTTCTCAATTGCCACGTTTCAATAAATACTAATGGGAGGAAATTAAATGTATTGTAGAAGTTGCGGGAAGAACATAGATGATTCGGCTACATACTGTATCAACTGTGGAACAAGATTTGATAACAAAGAGGTTGATGATCAATCAAGTTTTGGGTTTGCTATCTTGGGATTTTTTATTCCGATTGTTGGTTTAATCCTTTTTCTAATATATGAAGGAAAGAAACCTAAACGAGCCAAATCGGCAGGTAAAGGTGCTTTGATTGGCTTTATAACTAAAATCGTTTTATCCATTATTCTTGTGATTCTGTATGTCGTTTTTGCCGCTTCGCTTTTTAGTAACATATCTGATGATATTGAATCAAATATACCTGCGATTGGTGATGTATTTAGAGAAGAAACAACAGATGAAATTTTAGAAAAATATGTTGATATTTCTTTTGGGGAATTCAAAGTGACTAATAATGGCTACTATGGCTACTTCTCCGAGACATCCCTTGATATTACAGTGAAAAACAAAGCTGAAAAACAATGCACTTATTGCATAACAATTGAAGCGGTAGATGCAAACGGTGCAAGAATTGAAACAGATATGATTTACGCTGATAGATTAGGTGCTGGGCAAGAGATATATTTGAAAGCTTTTGAATACGTAGATCAAGAAAAATTAAATCAATTCAAAAAAGCGACTTTCAGAGTTTTAGAAATAAACAAATATGATTATTAATTTTTCGAGTGAGGTGCTATATGGGTAAGCATTTATTTGATTTCGAGGACGGCGATTTTGCTCATTCTATCTCCGACAATATGGCAATAGATTCTGACGGAGATTTATTGATGAGAATGGGAGATAATATGGCAATGGATTTGGATTCGGGCGAATTGCATATTATATCCGGTTGGTCTAACGATGAAGACGAAAATTAAACCAACGTTGGCAAGGAAAATTGCTTTTCCTGCCGCCGTTTTTTGCTTACAAAAGCTCAAGGGAGACAACTTCCTTACGGAGTGTCTCCTTTTGGCGTCCTTTTATATTTTATGGGAATTAACTTTTATAGTGTTAAATCAACGTCATATTTGTTATCTATTAAAATGTATTCGCAGCCGTATTTCTTACACATTTCAAGATTGTACTCATTTTCCGCAATGAGCTCTCTCTTTGAAAGCCATGAATCGTCCAACCGCAGCTCGATATCGCTTGCATGATTTATTATATCCTCAAAATGTGCTTCTATATACTTTTTGCTCATTACAAGGCAGACATGGCGTATATGCTTTGCATACTCGCCCGTGAAATCTTTTTTGAAATCAAACGGTATATAACACCCCTCGACTGTCAGATTTTGCTCATTTTCAACGGCGGTTTTAATCATCTCCCTGACTATCGGCCATAGATATTCGGTCAGTTTATCGTCATCTTCCGGAGTAAGTTTTGTTTGTCCACTGCGAATAAGCCCCATTTTGAGATGGTCTATTGAAATATAGGGATATTTGTATTTTTCAAGCAGTCGCTGTGCAAGACAGGTTTTGCCGGTGTGTGAGCAGCCGGAAATCAAAATTGTCAATTATGCATCCTCCTTTTGTTGTAAAAAAACATTGCAATGCCTGCACCGCATATGAGAATGTATCCAAAAATGCTGAACAAATCCGGTATCTGTCCGAAAAGAATAAATCCAAGCAGCGCTGCAAAAACTACCTGCGAGTAATCGTATACCGAAATTTCCTTTGCCGGTGCGAAAATGTATGCGTTTGTTATTCCGAACTGACCTATACACGCACAGAGTCCTGCAAGGCACATAAACAGAATTTGTCGTGCGCTCATAATTTCAAAATTTCCGGGTATCAGCATAAATCCCAGACATACTGCGGTGGAAAATGCAGAAAACCAAAAGATTATTTTGGTGCTGTCCTCGCCTCGGCTGCCGAGCTTCCTGACAAACGTGTACGCAATGCCTGCTCCCGCTCCGCCCAGCGTTCCGATAGCTGCCGGGAAAAACGACATTCCCGTGAATCCCGGCTTAACTATCATAAGCATTCCCGCAAAGGCAGTAATTACCCCGCCCAGCTGTATAATGTTCGGCTTTTCCTTCAGCAGCAGAGCCG
>CABULU010000018.1 GCA_902492505.1 uncultured Eubacteriales bacterium | reverse complement strand
CGGCTTTGATAATTGCGATGTTGTCATTTCAGCAGCGAACACAGAAAAAGATAGTGTTATATCAGCTTGTGAGTTCGGTGCTGTTTACAGCACATTTTTTTATGATCGGCGCATATGTCGGCAGCCTTTTGAATTTTATCGGTATTTTTCGTGCCGCAGTTTTTGCAAATAAGGACAAAAGGTGGGCGCAGAATAAAGCGTGGCTTTTTGTATTCCTGTTTGCTTTTGCGGCTGCCGGAATACTTACGCTGGACGGAGATATCGATATTACAACGTGGGACGTGAGCTTTACAAATATCTCTACATATATTGCAATGCTGCCAATTTTCGGAATGTCGTTTACGACTGTGGCGTTTTGGATAACGGATGCGGCAGCGGTTCGGCGCGTTTCTTTTCCCAGCTCGCCGTGCTGGCTGACATATAATTTATATAATCATTCATGGGCGGGCGCCGGCACGGAGATTATTCTTATGACGTCTATTATCATTGCGATGATACGCTATGATTTTAAGTTTTTGAAAGAAAAAACTTCAGAGGTTGAGAAAATATGACAGAGCATTTGAAATTAAACAGAATACAGTATCTTTTGCACTATCCCGAAGGATTTGACAAATCAAAAAAGTATCCGCTTATCCTTTTCCTACACGGTTCAGGCACACGCGGTACCGATATTTCGGTGTTGGAGGAGAAAAGCTCATTTGTAAATTTGTGTAAATACAAAAATCATGCTTGTATTGTCGCTGCGCCGCAGTGCTGTGCTGTTAACTGGAATGAGTTAATGTCTGAGCTGATTGAACTTACAGAGCAATTGCGCGGACTTGATTTTGTGGACGAGCACCGTATATATCTTACAGGTAACAGCATGGGCGGTTACGGTACGTGGGAGCTGGCAACGCTGCGTCCGTGGTTCTTTGCGGCGATAATGCCGCTCTGCGGCGGAGGAATCCCGTGGCATGCCTACCGTCTTAAAACAGTCCCCGTCTATGCCTTTCACGGTATACTTGACAATGACGTACTGCCGGAGGAAAGCCTTAAAATGGTGCGTAAGGTTAATCTTTCGGGCGGATATGCGCATCTTACACTTTTTCCGGATATAAAACATAATTGCTGGGACAGGGTGTACGGTGACAGTGAAATGCTGGATAAGCTGTTTGAGCATGCGTCAAGCGGAGAGGTACCTGATTTCAGTGAATTTACAGGCGAAAATTACGGCTAATAAATCTAAAGGAGATTCCCATATGGAATACAGAACAGAACATGACAGCATGGGTGAGGTGCGCGTGGAGTCCGATAAATATTGGGGCGCGCAGACTCAGCGAAGCTTTGAAAATTTCAAAATCGGCAGCGAGAAAATGCCGATAGAGCTTATATATGCGATTACAATGATAAAAAAAGCCTGTGCGCTGACAAACAATAAGCTTAATCCCGCTAAAATGTCAAAGAAAAAGACGGATGCGATTGTTTTAGCATGCGATGAGATTTTGTCAGGAAAGCTGAATATGCATTTTCCGCTTTCAGTTTGGCAGACCGGCAGCGGCACACAGACAAATATGAATGTAAACGAGGTTATTGCCAACCGAGGCAATGAGCTTGCCGGTGAAAAAATACTGCATCCCAATGACGACGTTAATATGTCTCAGTCATCAAACGATGTTTTTCCGTCTGCCATTCATCTGAGTTTCCTTTTGGGGCTGGAAAACAGCCTGTTGCCGTCTCTTTCGCGGCTGTCCGATACCTTTTTGCGTCTTGAGAAGGAAAACGAGGGAATACTGAAAATCGGCAGGACGCATCTCATGGATGCGACCCCCGTTTCATTTTCGCAGGAGATAAGCGGCTGGCGTGCTATGCTTGATAATTCATATAAAATGATATCGTCCGCACTCGAATATCTTCGACCTTTGGCGCTGGGCGGCACGGCGACGGGTACTGGTGTGTGCTCTCCTGTAAATTTCGGGGAAAATGTCTGCTCTGTGCTGTCTGATATTGCTAAAACCCGTGTTTGCGAGTCGGACAATAAGTTTCATGCTCTGACCTCTAAAGATGCAGTTGCTTTTGTCCACGGCGCCTTAAACGCGCTTGCTGCAAACTTGTGGAAGATAGCTAATGATGTCCGTTTGCTGGCGGGCGGTCCCCGCTGCGGTCTGGGAGAAATAACCATCCCGGCAAACGAGCCGGGCAGTTCCATCATGCCCGGAAAGGTCAATCCGACACAGTGCGAGGCAGTGACAATGGTGGCGCTTCAGGTGCAGGCTGACAATTATGCGGTTTCCATAGCGGCTTCTCAGGGGAATTTTGAGCTTAACGTATTTATGCCTGTTATTGCTTACAACTGTTTGCGTTCGGTAAATCTGCTGTCCGAGGTTATGGATTCATTTAATGTGAACTGTGCTGCGGGAATAAAGGCTAATGTATCGAAGATGCGTGAAAATCTTGAAAATTCACTTATGCTCGTAACGGCTCTGTCACCGGAAATAGGTTATGAAAATGCGGCAAAGGTAGCAAAGTACGCCTTTGATGAGGGGATTACCTTAAAAACTGCGTGTTTAAAGCTTGGATTTTTAAGCGCGTCTCGCTTTGAGGAGATTGTCCGTCCTGAAAAAATGATACGCGGATATTGATTACTCTTTTGGTAAATAAAACGCCTAAAACAAAAAAAGGTCTTGAAAGTCAGTGGCTTTAATCTTATAATATATTAGTTAAGAGCCTGTACAGTACATAAGATAACTGCTTGTAAAAATTCAACATATGAGGATTGGGAAAATGACAAAGTTTATTTTTGTGACCGGCGGTGTTGTGTCCGGTCTCGGTAAGGGAATAACAGCAGCATCGTTGGGAAGATTGCTGAAGGCGCGCGGACTCAAGGTTGCAGCGCAGAAGCTCGACCCGTATATAAATGTTGATCCCGGAACAATGAGTCCGTATCAGCACGGTGAGGTGTATGTCACCGAGGACGGTGCGGAGACCGACCTTGATCTTGGTCACTATGAGCGCTTTATCGACGAGGATCTGAATAAATATTCAAACCTCACAACCGGAAAGGTGTACTGGAACGTGCTCAATAAGGAGCGCCGCGGCGAGTACTTGGGCGAGACTGTGCAGGTCATTCCTCATATTACACGAGAAATAAAGGATTTTATATACAGAGTCGGAAAAATGACCGAGGCGGATGTTGTGATTACCGAAATCGGAGGCACAACCGGCGATATTGAAAGCCAGCCGTTTTTAGAGGCTATCCGACAGGTAAGCCTGGAGGTGGGCAGAGAAAACAGCCTGTTTATTCACGTGACGCTTGTGCCTTATATACGAGGTTCGGAGGAGCATAAATCCAAACCGACCCAGCACTCCGTCAAGGAACTTCAGGGCATGGGCATTAACCCTAATATAATTGTACTTCGCTGTGATGAGCCGCTGGAGGAATCTATTTTTAAAAAGATTTCGCTTTTCTGCAACGTAAAGCCTGATTGTGTTATTGAAAACAGAACGCTTCCCGTTCTTTATGAGGCTCCGATAATGCTGGAGAACAGCAATTTTTCCGATATTGTATGCCGCGAGCTGAATATAGATGCGCCGTCTCCCGACCTTACCGAATGGAACGAGATGTTAAATCGTATAAAAAACAGAAACAGCAGTGTTACCATCGGACTTGTAGGTAAGTATGTTCAGCTTCACGATGCATACCTGTCTGTAGCGGAAGCAATTCGTCATGCCGGATATGAAAACGGAGCTAAGGTGAAAATCGAATGGATCGATTCGGAAAGTGTCACTAAGGATAATGTAAAACAGGTTATAGGCAGCTGTGACGGTATTATTGTCCCGGGCGGTTTCGGGAATCGCGGTATTGAGGGTAAAATCGAGACGGCGAGGTACTGCCGCGAAAATAATGTTCCGTTTTTAGGCATATGTCTTGGTATGCAGATATCGGTTATTGAATTTGCAAGGAATGTATGTGGTCTGACTGATGCAAACTCGGGAGAGTTCGACGAGCTTTCAAAGCATAAGGTTATCGATTTTCTGCCGGATCAGCATGCCGATATTGATAAGGGAGGCACGCTGCGACTCGGAGCTTATCCGTGTAAGATAAAGCCCGGTACACAGATGCACCGCTGCTATGGCAGCGAGCTTATTTCAGAGCGGCATCGTCACAGATATGAATTTAATAACGATTTCAGAACCGAGCTGGAAAACGCAGGACTTGTGATTAGCGGTACATCTCCCGATGAATACATTGCAGAGACGGTCGAAATTCCGCAGAACGATTTTTTTGTGGGAGTTCAGTTCCATCCGGAATTTAAGAGCCGCCCCAACAAGGCGCACCCGTTGTTCAGGGAACTTGTAAAGACGGCGCTTGCCCAAAAGAATAAATAATTTCAAGGAGGATAATATTATGCTGACAGCTATTGTAGGAATAAACTGGGGTGATGAGGGTAAAGGCCGCATGGTTGACCTTTTGTCCGAAAAGTACGATATCGTATGCCGTTATCAGGGCGGCAACAACGCCGGACATACGGTTGTGAACGAGCGCGGCAAGTTTATTTTAAACCTCTTGCCGTCAGGTATTCTCCGTGACAGCACCGTTAACGTAATGGGCCCGGGAATGGTTATTGACGCCGAGCATCTTTTTAACGAGGTTGCACGTCTGCGTGAGGGCGGTATAACCATAACACCCGATCATCTTAAGATAAGTCATATGGCGACGATCTGTATGCCGTATCATAAGCTGCTTGACTGTCTGGAGGAGGACAGGCTTGCAGATAAGAAATTCGGTTCAACCCGCCGCGGTATCGCTCCCGTATACTCGGATAAATACATGAAAAAAACGATAAGAATGGGCGATCTTTTTCATCCCGAGTATATGAAAGAAAAGATAGCCGATATAGTAGAGTGGAAAAACCTTATTGTAGAGGGTGGTTATAAGCATGAGCCTATAGATGCCGATGAAATGGTAAAGTGGCTTGAAACGTATGCAATGCCGTTTAAGGATTATGTATGCAATACGACAGAGTTTTTAGGCGATGCTTCAAATGCAGGCAAAAAAATATTGTTTGAAGCCCAGCTTGGCGCTCTGCGTGATATTGATTTCGGTATTTATCCGTACACCTCTTCGTCATCTGTTATTGCGGCGTATGCGCCAATAGGTGCGGGAATTCCGTATATAAAACTGGACGAGAGTATTGGTATTATAAAGGCATATTCAAGCTGTGTCGGAGAGGGTCCGTTTACCTGCGAGCTGTTCGGTGCAGACGGAGATAAGCTGCGCGAGGCGGGCGGAGAGTACGGCGCCGCGACAGGCAGACCGCGCCGTGTCGGCGGTTTTGACGTTGTAGCGTCACGTTACGGTACGCTTGTTCAGGGGGCTACCTGTCTTGCTCTTACCAAGCTGGATATATTGTCCTATCTTGACAAAATCCCGGTTTGTGTGGCATACGAGGTAAACGGTGTCCGTACGGATTGCTTCCCGACAGGTAAGGATCTTGATATTGCAGCTCCTGTTTACGAATATTTCGACGGATGGATGAGCGATGTTTCAGGCTGCCGCAGTTTTGACCAACTGCCCGGCAATGCACAAAAGTATATTAAGTACATCGAGGAACAGATGAACTGTCCGATTAAATATATTTCTGTCGGTCCCGAGCGTGAGCAGTATATAGAAATATGAAATTTACAAAAATGCACGGCTGTGCAAATGACTATGTATATATAAACTGTCTTGACGGTTTACCGCAGGACATTCCTGCGCTTGCCGTGCGGCTGTCGGACCGACACACAGGCGTGGGCGGCGACGGAATTGTGCTTATCTGCCGTTCTGATATTGCCGATTTTAAAATGCGAATGTTTAATGCAGACGGCTCTGAGGGTAAAATGTGCGGTAATGCTGTCCGTTGTGTGGGTAAATATGTATTTGACCGAGGATTTACCGATAAATGCGAGCTTGATATAGAAACATTATCGGGTATTAAGCATTTGTCATTGCGTATTGCCAGCGGCAAAACGGTTTCGGTTACCGTGGGTATGGGTGCGCCTGTAATTAAGACGGTTGACGGTGTTTTAAGCGTTTTCGGAAAAATGTATCGGTATTGCGACATATCCATGGGAAATCCTCACTGCGTGATTTTTACAGATGATGTTGATACCATGCGGATTGAAGAAATCGGTCGTGAGATTGAAAATATGACTTCCGTTTTTCCTCAGCGTACCAATGTGGAATTTGTACAGGTAATTAATAAAAATACTGTTCGTATGCGCGTGTGGGAACGCGGAAGCGGGGAAACCATGGCGTGCGGAACCGGCGCCTGTGCAAGTGCCGTTGCGGCAATCGAAAAAAATTTCTGTGATATTAACTGTTGCGTAACAGTTCTGCTCAATGGCGGCAGCCTTGAAATAGAGTATAAACCGGATAAATCGGACGTTTTGATGACAGGTCCTGCAGAATTTGTCTTTGACGGTGAAATTGCGCTGTAAATAAAATCACCTGTGAAGTGTAAATACTTCACAGGTAATTTTTATCTGTACAGACTTTTAAATTCCCGAGGTGTAAGCTTTAATGTGTCTTTAAACACTTTGTTAAAGAACTTAATATTCTCATATCCGCAAAGAGAGGCGATTTCACCGATTTTTCTGTCGCTGTTTTCAAGCATTCGGCAGCTTTGTTCGATGCGGATACGCTGTAAATATTCAGAAAACCCCATGCCTGTTTCCTCTGAAAACTTGCGGGACATGTGAGAAAGCGAATAATTGTATTTATCTGCCATATCAGATAATCGGATTTTATCCATGTAGTGACCTTTGATGTATTCTGTAATTTCAATAATAACATCGCTTTTGCCCGTTTCCCGCTCATTTTTCCCGATTTTGCGCATAGTTGTGATGAGCATTTCCACAAACAAACAGCGGATAAACTCAATGTATCCGTATTTTTTTGATACATATTCTTCCGTCAGCTTTGTAACGATCTCAAGGATTTTGCCGTCCTTGTCATGAAAGGTTTTGCCGGTGGGCGAAAATTTGAGCGTTTTATAGCTGAAACGAACAAGATACGAATTTACAACATCCTCAAAGCTGCGATAGCCCGCAAGAGTTCGGTCAATAAACTCGGGATAAAACAGCAGGTTAATGACAACTGTCGGCTCGTCTGAAATTGACTTGTATTCGTGCAGAGTGCCGTAATCTACGATAAAATAGTCACCTGCATTTACAATAGATGTTTTACCGTCGATATTATGCTCTATCTTTCCGCTTTTAACATACGAAAACTCCAAAAAATCATGTCCGTGCATAGCACAGTCTCCGCTGTAAGCTACAGAAATATGAAATTTATTTTCAGCTAATTCACGAAAACGGTATGTCAAGTCAAAACCACCCCATAAACATGCAAAATAACCTCTTGTTTTATTATAAATCTTAACATATAATAAAGTCAATACCAATGTGGAGGAAAAATCATGCTGTACAAGAAAAACGGGTCAAAAACCCTGACAAAAGAATTGTTTGAAAATCCTACCTGTGAGTACCGTGCGGCACCGTTTTGGTCGTGGAACGCCAAGCTTGATAAAGCTCAGCTTGAGCGGCAGATAGGCTATATGAAGCAGATGGGCTTCGGCGGTTTTCATATGCATCCGCGCACGGGTCTTGACACCGAGTATCTGAGCGACGAGTTTATGGAAATGATTAAGGCTTGCTGCGACAAGGCAGAGGCGGAGCAGATGCTTGCCTGGCTCTACGACGAGGATCGCTGGTCGTCAGGTCCTGCGGGTGGTAAGGTTACAAGGCATAAGAAGTTTCGCAGAAAGCGCCTCACTTTGTTTACCGAGGATAAGGGCTGGAACACCCCAAAGGATACGGCGATTGATCAGGGTGTGCCGTACCTTCTTGCATGTTATGACGTTGTGATTGATAAAGACGGCTATCTTGCCGGCTACTCACGTATAGGTTACGGCGACAGTGCAAATGGCACTAAATGGTATGCCTATGTTGTCAATGAGGCGGAGTCATCGTGGTTTAACAATCAGACTTATGTTGACGCAATGGACGCAGAGGCAATGCAGGAATTTATCAAGGTTACATATGAGCGGTATAACGAGGTTATAAGCGACCGTTTTGACAAGAGTGTACCCGCGATATTTACCGATGAGCCGAATGCCAATCATGAATACAGCTGTACAATTCCCTCACCGGAGTACACGGGCAGGATTTCCTACGGATGGTCACGCTTTTTTGAGGAGAAGTATCAGAAAACTTACGGCAGCGATATTCTTGATGTCTTGCCTGAACTTTTTTGGATAAAAAAGGACAGGAGTGATTCGGTTGTAAAATACCGCTATTTTGATTTCGTGGCAAAAATGTTCTCCGAGAATTTCAGCAAGCAGCTCGGCGACTGGTGCGATGAACATAAAATTGCGTTTACCGGTCATCTTCTGCGTGAGCCGCAGCTTACAAGTCAGTCCGTTACATGCGGCGAGACTATGCGCAACTACGGTAAATTCGGTATTCCCGGCATAGACATACTCTGCGACCAAATAGAGCTTACCACCGCAAAGCAGGCACAGTCCGCCGTACATCAGTACGGTAAGGAGGGAATGCTGTCCGAGCTTTACGGCGTTACTAACTGGGATTTTGACTTCCGCGGTCATAAATTTCAGGGTGACTGGCAGGCGGCGCTCGGCGTTACTGTCCGTGTTCCGCATCTTGCATGGCTTTCCATGGCGGGCGAGGCAAAGCGTGATTATCCCGCTTCTATTAGTTATCAGTCGCCGTGGTATAAGGAATATCCGATAATTGAAGATCATTTTGCTCGCGTAAATACCGCGCTGACCCGCGGCACGCCTGTTGTTAGCGTCGGCGTTTTGCATCCTGTTGAAAGCTACTGGATATCAGCAGGACCCAATTCGCAGATGTCAACGCAGGTTGCATCTTTAGAGGAGAACTTTAAAAATATCACAACATGGCTTTTGGAAAATCATCTTGATTTTGACTATATCTGCGAGTCGCAGCTGCCGGAGCTTTCAGATAAGAATAATCCCCGTGCGGTTGGTAAAATGAGTTATGAGGCAATAGTTGTTCCGGGATGTCTAACGCTCAGAACGACTACTATTGAGTATCTTGATAAGTTTTCAAAGGCAGGCGGCAGAGTAATATTTACCGGAAGTTGCCCTGAGTTTGTGGACGGTGTCGTAAGTAACAAATGCCATGCTCTTTATCAAAACAGCGTTGTGGTCAGTAACGACTGTGCGTCAATTTCCGAGGCGCTTGAGGATTTCCGTACCGTCGGACTTCGTCTTGACAGCGGCGCGCCTGCTGTCAATCTTCTGTACAACTATCGTGCGGACAGCGACGGCAACTGGTTGTTTATTGCTCACAGCAAGCATCCGGTATTTGACGGTCACTCTTACGGCGTTTCTCAATCGGATGTGACAAATCCGCACAAAGTAACGATTACGGTTACAGGAGAATTCACACCGGTTGAATATGATACACTTACAGGAAAAATACTGCCGATTTCCTACTACATAGAGAACGGAAGAACTGTTATCGATCGGGTTATCTATGCCTATGACAGTCTTCTTTTAAAGCTTACCGCTCCTACGGAAAAGAGCCTGACAGTCAATACCAAAGAATATGAGGAACTTGCAAGATACGATATAAAGCATGCGCTTGATTATAAGCTCAGCGAGCCTAACGTACTGCTTCTCGACCTTGCGGAGTATGCCTTTGATGACGACGAGTATATGGAAAAAGAGGATGTTTTGAGAATTGACAATAAATTCAGAGATCTTCTCGGATATCCTCACCGCAGCGGCAAGCTGGCTCAGCCGTATACGATGCCCCGTGAACCGGAAACTCATACTTTGCATCTGCGTTATACCTTTGAAAGTGAAATAGAGGCTTCCGGCGTTCAGCTTGCGCTGGAGGACGCTGAGAAAGTGACGGTACACTTTAACGGCGAAGTTGTACCGAGCGTTGTTACCGGTTATTTTACGGATGAATCTATCAAGACTGTTAATCTGCCAGATATTAAAAAAGGCATAAATACACTGATTCTTGATTTGCCGTTCGGAAAGCGCACAAACGTTGAGTGGTGTTATATTTTAGGTGATTTCGGTGTGCGTGTATGCGGCTGTGAAAGTATTGTCACAAGCAGGCAGCAGAAGCTTGGATTTGGTGATGTAACGCCTCAGGGTCTGCCGTTTTACGGTGCTAACATCACTTATGTGACTGAGCTTGATATGCCGCAAGACGGTGCCGTTAAGGTGCATGCATCCAACTATCGCGGTTCGCTGATCGGTGTTTCTTTGGACGGTGTGCGTGTTGGTAATATTGTGCTTCCGCCTTATGACTGTGTTATAGAAAACGTTGCTAAAGGCAAGCATATTTTGGAACTTACGGTATACGGAAACCGTCACAACAGCTTTGGTGCTCTGCATATTGTAAACGAGGCGGAGCGGTGGTTTGGTCCCGGTGTATGGCGTACATCCGGAGATAACTGGAGCTATGAGTATAAATTAAAGCGTTTCGGAATACTTAAAAGTCCGATAATAACTCTTATGAAATAAAAAACAGGCGGGAATAAGCTTGGTTTTCATTGGATTTTATAAATATAGCGACGGCAGGGAATATTTTCCCTGCCGTCGTTTATAATCTAACCGAGGATTTATTCTTCGCTGCCTATCTTTTTTATGTGCGGACAATTAATTTCAAAGCGAACATTAGGCGCTGCCCAGCACACAGCGTTTTTGATAACGGTCTGAACATTTTTATTTTTGAATACGGGCACCGTTTCATGTCCGGGCTGGAAGTAAAATATCTTTCCGTTTCCTCTGTAAAAGCAGCAGCCGGAGCGGAAGATTTCACCGCCTTCGTACCATCCGCCGAAAACGAGTTCGTCAGGTTCGGGGATATCAAACGGTTCGGCATATGTTTCTTCATGCTCTATCTCAAAATATCTGTCAATACCCTGAGCTATCGGATGGGATGGCTTGATTACCCAAACGCGCTCCATGTCTCCGTCTTCACGCCAGCTTAAATTGCATGTGGTACCCATAAGCCTGCGAAACGGCTTTGAATGATGTGCCGAATGAAGCGCAATAAATCCCATGCCCGAAAGCACGGCGTTATGTACAAGCTCTGCCGCTTCATCGGATACCTTGTCATGAGCGGCATGTCCCCACCATAGAAGTACGTCTGTGTCATCGAGCAGCTCTTTGGTTACACCACATTTTTCATCATTTAGCGTGGCAGTTTTTACTTCAAACCTACCGTCTGCGTCCAAAAACTCTTTAATCGCATTGTGTATACCGTTCGGATAGTGCTGCGCGGGCAGTGCTTTTGTTTTTTCATGTATAAATTCGTTCCATATAGTAACTTTAATCATTAACATCACCTCAGCTACAATTATAGCATGTACGTTTTTAAAATTCTATAATTTTTCGGTTTTTCCTGACAATAATAATAAAAAAGGGAAAAGGAAAGATTTTTTTGAATTTTTATAATGATTTTGATAGAAATGTCAAGCTGTTTGAAGATGCATTTGACAGAGACGATACTTTTAAGGTTAAGCATATTAGAAATGAGCACAGTCCCAAGCTGAAGATAGCTGTTGCGGTTGTAAACTGTATGGTTAGCAACGATGTGGTTGACCGTGATGTTATTGCTCCGCTTTCCAAAATGAGACTATCCGCCGATATCGAGACTGCCGAACGTGAGGGTATCTGCGCGCACAGCACCGAGCTTCAGCCTGACGCAAGTGCTGCTATAATAAGTCTTGCTTCCGGCGATTGCGCAGTGCTTATAGGAAACAATCCTCAAGCAATAATAATTGATACAAAAGGTATGGCTCAGCGCAGCATTGACGCTCCCGAAAGCGAGATGACAATTACAGGTCCGTCTGAGGGCTTTAATGAGAATATTATGACAAATCTGTCGCTGGTCAAAAAAAAGATAATGAACAGTAATCTGAAAAATGAATTTATGACAAGCGGCAGACAGAGCAACTCTAAATTCTGTGTATGCTATATTGACGGAATTGCCCGACCTGAGCTTGTCGAGCGGGTAAAATCCCGTCTGAAAGAAATAGATACGGACTATATAGGGGATACAAATTATATAGCGGAAATGATACGTGATAATAAGAGCTCGTTTATAAAAACCTATGGTAAGACAAACCGTCCTGACGTGTTTGCGGCAAAGCTTATGGAGGGCAGGATTGGTATTATCCTTAACGGCTCGCCGACGGCGGTTACTCTTCCGCATCTTTTTATTGAAAATTTTCAGACGCCCGACGATTATTATTTAAATTGCTATTATGCAAATATCGGACGTGTACTGCGTCTGCTTGGCTTTTATATTTCTTTTTTGCTGCCGGCACTGTATATCGCCACAATAATTCATCATCAGGCTTTACTTCCGCCCGAATGGCTGTACAGTATAAGTGCTTCACAGAACGGAGTCCCTATAGCGTCTGTGCTTGAGATTGTGCTTTTGTTTGCGGTATTTGAGGTTTTGAGGGAAACAGGAGCACGTATGCCGTCAAGTATAGGGCTTGCGCTCAATGTTGTCGGAGCAATCGTGCTCGGACAGTCAGCGGTTGATGCCAAGCTTGTTTCTGCACCTATGGTGATAGTGGTTGCCTTTTCGGGTGTTATGGGGCTTATGGTGTATGATTTAAAGGGCGCTGTTTTCTATGTCCGCGCAGCGCTTATAGCTCTTGGGGCCTGTGCGGGAATTGCAGGCGTGCTTTTGGGATTTTCGCTTTTTGTTTTGCTCCTTTATAATATGTCATCACTCGGAATTCCGATAATGTATGTCAGCTCTCCTATTTCTCAGCATGGCAGACATGATACGTTTTTCCGCGCTCCGATTTACAAAATGAACTATCGTCAGTATAAGTTTTCGAAAAATATCAAGAGGCAGGGGAGAGTATGAAAGCTTTAAATATAGCAGTAGCTGTTTTATCTGCTCTGCTTGCTGTGGTGTTTACCTGCTTTGGAAGCTTTTCAGAAATATCGGATTACGATGTTGTAAGCGGTATCGGAATTGATTTTGAAAAAAATCAATGGCTTGTAACCTGTGAAATATGTATGCCGTCTGCTGACAATGATTTCGGGAGCAGCAGTATCTACGTGGAGGGTAAAGGCGATACCCTTGACAGTGCATTTGAGGATGCTGGGCGTCGTAGTGCAAATATTTTGTATACCGGCGGTAATCAGTTGTATCTTATAGGCGAAAATGCACGCGGCAAAGAAGAGCTTTACGAATATTTTTTGAAAGACGGTGTAAACCTGCGTGCTGTGGCGGTTTACAGTCAGGGAAAAGCAGCCGATACACTGAGCTCCGAAAATGATGATGAGAACTCCCGGGCAAAAAGTCTTGCAATGGCAAAGAAAGTAAGCCGTTTTTGCGCAGAACAGGGAATGCCTCTTCCAAAGGTAACGGAATATCTCAAAGGCGGTCAGATGATAATTGTTTCCGGCGAGGAAACACCGATAAAGGCGGTGGCGGATAATGCATAAAATAACCGAGACAGGTCCTGCATTCTGTGTTTGTGCGGGCGGACTGTCTGTATGTCTTCTGTACAGAGTCAGCCTTGCAACAAGCCTTGTGACTTTTGCCGCAGCGGTACTGTTTATTTTGTACTGCGCGTTTGTGCTTTCAAAAGGCGGGGGAAGTTACGCCGACAGCCGCGCTCTCGGTGTGCCGGTCGGACTGTATTCTGTTATTTGCGCCGCTGTGTCTGTTAATCTGTCGGCATCTCTTATAACAGACGGCGGTGTGATGGATAAATCATTTTATCCGCTTATAGTGCTGCTGACCGGTCTATTTGCCGTTTGTTACGGAATGTCAAACCGTGACGGCGCTGTTACGGTGTCGTTTGTTACGGCGGCAATAGGCTTTGGAGTGCTGCTTGTACTGATGTTCTTATGTGTTCTGCGCACAGGGTTTGAAATGCTGCGCTTTGACGCCCCGGACCGCAAGCTTTTATTGCTGCTGACTGCATTTTCGGTGTTTGATGTCGCGATTGTGCTTCCGCTTCTGCGGGGGAAACCGCTGATGATGCTTTGCGGGGGCTTGGCGGCGCACCTTTATGGGGCAGTAATGACAGTGCTTGCCGTTTCTGTGCTTACAAATAAAATCTTTAACGACAGCAGTATGCCGTGGATGACTCTCTGGCGCTCTACGTTTATTACTTCGTTTTTGAACAGCTTTGAAATTTTAGGCATATGTGCATTTTTTATACTGAACGCGGTAAAAGCAGGGATTGCGGTAAAAACCGCACTTGATATTTTTAACACAAAATACGCAGTATTCGTATTATTGGGTATTTTTGCTGTCTCTGTGCTGCTAACTCTGTTTTCAGGTATTTTTTATGCCGCCGCCGTACTTTCGGTGATATTCGGATTGCTGGCGCCTGCTTTTTCACTGCTTATTAAGTATAGGAAAAATCGGTCCTGACAAATGTCAGAACCGATTTTTAATGTATATTTTATTGATTTTTAAAGCATTTCCGATTCAAGCAGACCGTAATCACCGTCCTTGCGTTTGTATACAACGCAGACTTTGCCGCTTTCTTCATCCAAAAACATGAAAAATGTATGTCCGAGCATGTTCATTTCGAGTATAGCCTCTTCGGCGTCCATCGGTTTTAAATAAACTTTTTTGTGCTTGATTATGTCATAGACGTCTTCATCGACAAACTCGTTGTCAAAATTCATTGAAACACCCTGATAGAGCCGTTTTTCAAGCCTTGTTTTGTTCTTGCGTATCTGCCTTGTAAGCAGGTCTATTATCTCATCTACACAGGCGGTCACGCTTTTATCCGTTCGTTCTGCACGAAAATACATACCCTTTTCCGATACTGTCACTTCTACGTTCATATTTTCTCTGGTCTTGGACACAGTAATTGTCGCAATAGCGTCGGCACTGAAAAATTTGTCGAGACGTGTCAGTTTTTTGTCGATAATTCCTTTGTCATGCTCCGATACTTCGACTTTTCTCAGATTGAATACAGTTTTCATAATTTTTTGCCTCCGTTTTAAATTTGATAAGTAGAACTTATCTTTGTTTATAGTATAGCATATAAACACAAAAAAATAAAGGTAATATCTCCATTTTTTATAAAAATCAAATATATTTTTAAAGGTTTTGACATAAATAAAGCCGCGGTTTATTCCGCGGCTTGCAATTTTGAGTTATATTGTGATGTTTTAGTCCGAAATACTTTCATATACCTTTTCGTCCTGGTTTACATATCCCATATCCCGAGCGACTTTTTCTACGTACTCCTCATCAATTTCGGCGTCAAGAATACCTGTCAGACGCTCGTTTTCCGATGTAATTTCGGCTATTTTTGTGTTATAATCGTTTATCTGCTGTTTTTTTGCGTTTATTTTTACCTGAAGACCTATAAACACGTAAAGAAGGTACACTACCGCTATAGCGAGAACTGCTTTGATTATCAGGCTTGTTTTTTTTGTTCTTGCCACGCTTTGATATACCTCCTGCACTTTTGAGCTTTGTAAAAATACTATTTAATAATATAATACAGCGCTTTTTCAAAAAAATAAAGGGTTTTTTGAAAAATATACCCGTTTTTTTGAAAAGTTTACAAATTAGTCTCAGAATAAAGCGGAAGGGAGTAAGTATTATTTTAATTATTATCATCAGTATTTTCACTATAAGTCGTGCCTGGAGCACAATAAGGGCGCCGATTGTGTAGTGACAAAATGTAAAACCCAGCGCCATTCCAACAGCGATATACATGCGAAAAACACCGTTATTGAATGTCATAAGAAATATAAGAATAACGGCAAGCGTGCAAAGCGAGAACAGCAGATCCTCCAGAGCTGTGGCGATAGCGCCGTGAGGCAGGGCAATGCGCAGCACTCTGAAAACATCGAAAATGAGGCTGATTACCGCTCCGGCACAGACCGCGAAAAGAAATATTACCGCTTGGTTTTGCAGACTGATACCCACGGTATCATTTAAAGAGACTCTTTATTATAGAGCCGGTCTTTTTATCATGTATATCGGTATACGTAAGCGAATTGATTTCACCCTCGATATTGACGTCGCCGCTGTCAACGCTGAGCTTATTGATACGAAGGTCCGCTCCCTTTACTATGAGAACACCAAGCTCAGTCAGAACTATAACCCCCTGCTCATTAAAGCTGTCAATATCCAGCACCCCTGTGAGAGATACCCGCTTTCTGTTTTCCATAATGACGTTGTGCGGTTTTGGCGGCCGCATTTGTTTTTCCTGCTGCTGCATGATAATACCTCCTTTTTTTAAAATATTATGCAGCAGATACCCTTTATATAACTTTATTAAACAAAGCCGCACACGCAAATCAGCGTGTGCGGTTTAAATATACAGCTATTGATTTAATATTACAAGCTCACCGTCTTTTTCGTCGATGGTAACCTCTGTATGCGGTTTTACAGTCTGGGCGATTATTGCGCGGCTGATAACCGTTTCGGCGTGCTTTTGGATAAATCTGCGAAGCGGACGCGCGCCGTAAATCGGATCATAGCTGTTATCGGCAATAAATTGTTTTGCCCTGTCTGTCAGCCTGCACTTTATATTCTGCTGCTCAAGCCTTTTGTTGAGAGACGCTATCATCAGGTCTATGATTTTTGAAATATTGTCTTTAGTCAGCGGCTTGTAGAATACAATTTCGTCCAGCCTGTTAAGAAATTCGGGTCTGAACGAACGGCGCAGAAGCTCGGACAGCTGTGCCTGTGCGTCATCGGTTATTTCACCGTTACTGCCTATTCCGTCCAGCAGGATTTGCGAACCGAGGTTAGATGTTAAAATGATTATGGTGTTTTTGAAATCTACCATGCGCCCTTGTGAATCGGTGATACGACCGTCGTCAAGCACCTGCAAAAGTATGTTGAATACATCCGGATGCGCCTTTTCGACCTCGTCAAACAACACAACAGAATACGGTTTGCGCCGCACCGCCTCGGTCAGCTGACCGCCCTCCTCGTATCCCACATAACCGGGAGGGGCGCCGATAAGACGAGATACAGAAAATTTTTCCATATACTCCGACATATCAAGTCGTACTATATTCTTCTCGTCGTCAAAAAGCGCCTGCGCCAGAGCTTTCGCAAGCTCGGTCTTGCCGACTCCGGTCGGACCGAGGAACATGAAAGAACCTATCGGTCTGTTTTTGTCCTGAACTCCGGCGCGGGAACGTATAATTGCATCGCAAACCCTTTCAACGGCGTCATTCTGACCTATAACCCGCTTGTGAAGTATGTCGGGTAAGCTTAGAAGCTTTTCCCGTTCACTCTGAACAAGTCTTGACACCGGTATTCCTGTCCAGCGCTCGACAATGCGTGCTATTTCTTCATCTGTAACCTTATCGCGCAGTAGACTGTTCTCGTTTTTACGACTGGCGGCTTTTTCCTCAAGCTCGTGAAGTTTTGAGGTGAGCTCAGGCAGCTTTCCGTATTTGAGCTTTGCGGCGTTTTCAAGATCATGCCGCTGCTCGGCGCTCTCAATCTGAGCATTCAGGTCATTAATCTGCTTTCTCAGTCCTGACAATTCGCCTATTTCACGTTTTTCATTGTCCCATTTGGCTTTCATTTCCGCAAATTTATCCTTCAGGTCAGAAAGCTCTTTTTGAAGCTGTAAAAGTCTGTCTGCTGCCTCGCTGTCTTTTTTGATTGCCTGTTCCTCTATCTCAAGCTGCATTATTTTACGCTGTATGTCGTCAAGCTCGGTCGGCATGGAGTCTATTTCACAGCGAATCAGGGCGCAGGCCTCGTCCACAAGGTCGATTGCTTTATCAGGTAAAAAGCGGTCCGTTATATACCTGTCTGACAGCGTAGCTGCCGCAATGAGCGCTCCGTCCTGAATTTTTACTCCGTGGAAGACCTCGTAACGCTCTTTTAATCCGCGCAGTATGGATATTGTATCCTCCACTGTCGGCTGATCGACGATTACAGGCTGAAATCTGCGTTCCAAGGCAGGGTCTTTTTCAATATACATTCTGTATTCATCGAGTGTTGTGGCGCCGATACAGTGCAGCTCGCCGCGCGCGAGCATGGGCTTCAGTATATTTCCGGCGTCCATTGCTCCGTCTGTTTTGCCGGCACCTACTATCGTGTGCAACTCATCAATAAAAAGAATAATGTTTCCTTCGCTTTTTTTGACCTCCTGCAATACTGCTTTAAGTCTGTCCTCAAATTCGCCGCGGTATTTTGCTCCGGCAATGAGAGCGCCCATATCCAGTGAAAATATGGTTTTATTTTTAAGTCCGGCGGGCACGTCGTTGCGTACAATGCGCTGTGCAAGCCCTTCGGCGATTGCGGTTTTTCCGACGCCGGGCTCTCCTATGAGAACAGGGTTATTTTTTGTTTTTCGTGACAGTATTCGTATCACATTGCGTATTTCGCTGTCACGCCCGATTACAGGGTCGAGCTTTTGGGCTCTGGCACGCTCGACAAGGTCAGTGCCGTATTTTTTGAGTGCGTCATAGGTATCCTCAGGGTTTGTGCCGGTAACTCGCGTATTGCCGCGTATTCCGACCAACGCTTTCATGACGGCATTTTTCTCGATACCGTTTTCTTCAAACAACTTTTTGAGTTCTCTGTTTGGCGAGTCCAAAAAAGCAAGAAATATATGCTCGACAGAGGTGTACTCATCCTTCATGTTTTGCGCTATTCTCTGGGCGCTCTCAAGTGCCGACATTGCGTCCTGGGCTGTATATGTTTCGCCGCCGCTGACCCTGGGCAGTCTTTCCACTGCACTTTCTGCATCGGCTTCTACCTTTTGCTCATTGCATCCTAACTTTATAAGCAGCTGTGTTATCAACCCCTTGGCACGTATAAGAGCCAGCAGAATATGCTGTTGAGTGAGCTCGGGGTTGCCGTATTCCTGCGCAATGCTCTGTGCATCCTGTATGGCTTGAACCGATTTCTCGGTAAATTTATTTATGTTCATAACAGAAAACTCCTTTCGGTAAGTTATGACAATAGTGTATACTAAAAATATTAAAATATTGTGAATAAAATATTTCGCATATATTAAAATTAGCACTCTCGTGCAAAGAGTGCTAATTACTGGCTTATGAAAAAGAGATTAATTATGAAAACGAGCTATATTTTCGGCTGTGCGGGTATTCCGTCAAAGCCCTGCTTTAAGTCTTCGTCTGTGGGAATGTAATCACTCATCTGCCCGTCGTGGAATTTTTCGTAAGCGAGCATGTCGAAGTAGCCTGTTCCGGTAAGACCGAATAAAATTGTTTTTTCCTCGCCGTTCTCCTTACATTTCAATGCTTCGTCCAGTGCTATGCGTATGGCATGGCTGCTTTCGGGGGCTGGCAGTATACCTTCGGTTCTTGCAAAGTATTCCGCCGCTTCAAAAACGCTTGTCTGTTCAACGCTGACAGCTTCCATAAGGCCGTCGTGGTAAAGCTGGCTGAGGATGCTGCTCATTCCGTGGTATCTGAGGCCGCCGGCATGGTTTGCAGACGGAATAAAGTTGCTCCCGAGGGTGTACATCTTGGCGAGCGGACAAACCATTCCGGTGTCGCAGTAATCATATGCAAATCTGCCTCTTGTAAAGCTGGGACAGGAAGCGGGCTCGACAGCGATAAAGCGGTAATCGGCTTCACCGCGCAGTTTTTCACCCATAAACGGGGAAATCAGTCCTCCCAGATTGCTGCCGCCGCCTGCACAGCCGATAATAATATCCGGTTTTATCCCGTATTTATCAAGCGCCGCTTTGCTTTCAAGACCTATTACGCTTTGATGAAGCAGTACCTGATTTAAAACGCTGCCCAGTACATAACGGTAGCCTTCATGTGTAGTTGCATATTCCACAGCTTCGCTTATGGCACAGCCGAGACTGCCCGAGGTTCCCGGGTGATTTTGAAGTATTCTGCGTCCGACTTCTGTTTGTGTGCTGGGGCTTGGTGTAACGGAAGCGCCGTATGTACGCATAACCTCGCGCCTGAACGGCTTTTGTTCGTATGATACCTTAACCATGTAAACCTTGCAGTCAAGACCAAGGTATGCTGTAGCCATGCTGAGAGCGGTGCCCCATTGTCCGGCACCTGTCTCGGTGGTTACTCCGCGCAGTCCCTGCATTTTGGCATAATAAGCCTGTGCGATAGCGCTGTTTAGCTTATGGCTGCCGCTTGTGTTGTTGCCCTCAAATTTGTAATATATTTTTGCCGGGGTCTGAAGCTTTTTCTCAAGACAATATGCGCGCACGAGCGGCGACGGGCGGTACATTTTGTAAAAATCAAGTATCTCCTGCGGGATATCAAAATATGCAGTATTGTCATCCAATTCCTGTTTTACAAGCTCCTTGCAGAAAACTGCGCTCAGCTCATTTTCCGTCATCGGCTGCATGGTAGCGGGGTTTAACAGAGGCGCGGGCTTGTTTTTCATGTCTGCCCTGACATTGTACCATTGCTTGGGCATTTCGTCTTCGTTAAGATAAATTTTGTACGGTATTTCTTGCATGGGTATTCTCCTTTCGTTTGCGGGGGAAACTGCGGAAAATAAAAAGCTCCCGTCCCCCAATAAATAAGATTTATTGCAGGGACAAGAGCTATGATTTACTCCTGCGGTGCCACCCGGCTTGACGTAGAATACGTCCTCTCAGAGCGTGCCTTCACACGCCGGCTTTTTATAACGGAGAGCCCGGCTCCGGCTTGCGTACTTAAAATGTTCAGCTTGCCCTCAAAAATCCATTCGGATACATTTTTCGCACCGCGTTCCACCAACCCGCGGCTCTCTTTGCCGAAAAGATATATCTTACTTGCTTTTTCTCATCGGTTTAATTTACTTTATCATTTTAAAAGTGTGCTGTCAAGAGTTTTTTCAATTTTACGATAAAATTAATAATTTTCGGCTTTAATTTCAAAATACGCTTTCGGATGCGCGCAGACAGGACAGATATCGGGTGCGTTTTTGCCTATTACAATGTGACCGCAGTTGGAGCATACCCAAATTGCTTCGCCGTCTTTGGAAAAAACGAGTCCGTCATTTACGTTTGAAAGCAGCTTTCTGTATCTTTCCTCATGCTCCTTTTCGATTTTTGCAACCTGTTCAAATAGGAAAGCGATATGGTCAAAGCCCTCCTCCTTTGCCTGCTCGGCAAAGTTTTTGTACATATCTGTCCATTCATAATTTTCACCCTCAGCGGCGTCAAGCAGGTTTGTCGCAGTGTCTGCTATCTCTCCGTCATGCAGGAGCTTAAACCAAATCTTGGCATGTTCTTTTTCATTGTTGGCGGTTTCTTCAAAAATTTTTGCAATCTGAACGTAGCCGTCTTTTTTAGCCTTGCTTGCGTAATAAGTGTATTTGTTTCGCGCCTGTGATTCGCCGGCAAACGCCGTCATCAGATTTGCTTCAGTTTTAGTACCCTTGAGTTCTTTCATGTTTTCCTCCGTGAATATATTTTTTAATATGTTTACCGTTATATTTTGCCGCAAAAAGCAAAATATAATCATTTCCCGAAAATTATGTTACTGCTTTTTCTTTCAGTTTTTGAAGTACTTTTTTCTCAAGCCGAGATACGGCAACCTGTGAAAGTCCGAGTTCTTTTGAAATCTCCGCCTGTGTTTTATCGTTAAAAAAGCGAAGTACAATGAGTCTTCTTTCGTTTGCCTGAAGGGTTGAGAGCAGCTGTGCTATCATTACTCTGTTTAGAGTTTGTTCCTCTTCCTGTCCGTCGCTGCCGACGGTCACTCCTCCCTCATCGGGCGGCAGGTCGAGTGAGACTGTGCTCTGTGTTGCATCCAGTGCGTATACAATATCGTCCACTGCTATGCCGCAGCGCTGCGATATTTCGGAAATCCGCGGCTCGCGTCCCAGCTCCCGCAAAAGCTCCGTATGCGTACGCTCGATTCGGAATTTCTGCTCTTTTACGCTTCGCGGCACTTTGATTTCGCCGTTGTCCCGAAGATATGTTTTTACCTCGCCGATTATTTTTGCAACGGCATAGGTCGAAAATTTTAGATTTTTGCTTGCGTCGAAGCCCCGTGCAGCTTTGATTAGTCCTACCGCTCCTATCTGAAACAGGTCCTCGTAATCCACTCCGAAACCGAGATACCGTTTGATAGCCATGTTGATGAGCCCCATATTTTCGGTGACGAGCTTGTCCTCATCTATTACCGAAGGCATGCTGTTACCCCCGTTTACTCTTTTATGTCAAGCTGTTTTTCCAGCGTGACCTTTGTCCCGCCGCCGACAGTCGAGCGGACACGCACACGGTCCATAAAAGATTCCATGATGGTAAAGCCCATGCCGCTGCGTTCGTTTTCATCACCAGTTGTAAAGAGCGGCTCGCGGGCTTTGTCTATATCTGGAATTCCGCAGCCGCGGTCCCGTATTGTCACTGTCAGCTTTGTTCCGCGTATTTTAGCTGTTATGTAGATGACGCCTATACTGTCTCGATATCCGTGAACAATGGCGTTTGTCACCGCCTCGCTGACTGCGGTCTTTATTTCGTTTATTTGCTCGAGCGTGGGATCAAGCTGAGACGCCAGTGCTGCAACCGCCACGCGGGAAAATCCCTCATTGCAGGATTTGGAGAGAAACTCCATTTTAATACAGTTGTCAGATTTCATTTTCATCCTCCCTAAATTCGATCAGCTTGTCCGCACCCGCCATACGCAGTATTTTTTCCGGGTATCCGCTGATGTTTACTATATATATTTTGCTCCCGATTTTATCGCATATTCGTTTTCTTCCGACAGCAACCGCAAGCCCTGAGCTGTCCATGAAAGATACGCGTGAAAAATCGAGAAGTACGACCTGCGGTTTTGCCGAAGCAATTCTGAGATCTATGCTTTCACACAGCTCTCTTGCCGTGTGATGGTCTATTTCACCGCAAATCAGCACTCGCAGAGTGCCGTTTTGGCTTTTGAATTCCGCGCTCATATTTTCCTCCGAATAAAAAAAGACTTTCTGTAATATTAGCAGAAAGTCTTTGTGTTTTTTGTCGGTTAATGTAACCGATTAATGTTTATTTATGATGCTTTTTCATAAGCTCTCACACTGATTTTTCAGCTCTTTTACGGTTTTGTCCATTATAAAAAACGAACCGCATACCAAAAGCGTACCCGCGCCCAGCCCCGACAGTGCGCGCGAAACCGCGTCGCGTATGTCGTCGCAGGCGTAGCAGTTGGAGCAGAAAAGCTCAGCAATCTGCGCCGTTTGTGCTGCGCTCATGGCGCGCGGGCTGTCAGGGGTTATGCAAATTATTTTATTTGCCGCCGACGCTATCTCGCGTATTGCAAAAGGGTAGTTTTTATCCTTCAGAACGCCGAAAATTACAGTTAAATTTTTTATCTTTTTGTCGTTCTTTATCGCCTTTTTAAGGCTTTCTATACCTTGAGGATTATGACCGACGTCCAAAATTATCCGTGGATTTTGTGATATGATTTCATACCTGCCGAAAGCCCGTGCCCTTCCGATTCCGCTTGCGATAAATCGGCTGTCGATTTTCAGTATCTCCAGTGCGCTAATCGCAGTAAGTGCGTTATAAATTTGATATTTACCAAGCATTGCGGGGCTGTACCGCACACCCTTATATTCAAATACACATTTGTTGTTGAGTGTGCTTTTGATATTCAGTTTTGAAATATCCGGCATGTAAAACGGAGCGCGCCTTTGCCGGCAGATATCCTTAAAAATATTTGTAACTTTCTCATCGTTTGCAGGATATGCCGCGCAGGGACAGTCTTTTTTTATAATGCCGGCTTTTTCAAGAGCGATTGCCTCCTCGGTGCTGCCTAAAATCTGAGTATGGTCAAGCGAGATTGAACAGATGACGGATACAAGCGGGTCTTTAATTGCGTTTGTAGCGTCCAGCCGCCCGCCGAGTCCCGTTTCCAGCACAACATAATCGCAGCTTTGTTCTTTATAGTAAAGAAAAGCAATTGCGGTTACAATTTCAAACTCCGTCGGACGTTCCTTAACGGCGCTGCACGCGGCGGAAACCTTTTCTGTTATTGCGCAGAGCTCGGCCTCTGTTATCATTTTTCCGTTGATTTCTATACGCTCTCTGAAGTCATAAATAAAAGGCGAAGTATATTTACCGACCTTATATCCCGCGTCCTCCAGCGCACATGCAATCATCGTGACTGTTGAACCCTTGCCGTTTGTTCCGGCAACGTGAACAAATTTCATTCCGTCCTGCGGGTTGCCCAAGAGCTCGCACAGCCGCTGCATCCGTTCCAGTCCGGGGCTTGCGGCAAAGTTGTTTTTTTTGTGTATAAACGCCAGCGCCTCTTGATAATTCATGGCATTGCCTCCGTGGTTACAGATTGTTAAGAGATTTGGTTATTGTTTCGACCAGCGTTTCATATTTTGTAAGCTTGCCGCGCTCCGCCTCTATAAGCGCCGCAGGTGCTTTTGAAACAAAGCCTTCGTTTGCAAGCTTTCCCTTAACGCGAGCAAGCTCGTTTTTGGCTTTGTCAAGTTCTTTTGTAAGCCGTGCTCTTTCCTCGTCAATGTTTACAAGCTCGGCAAACGGAATATACAGATTTGCCGCGTGTGTTATGATTTCCACCGCACCGTCCTCTTTGCATTTTCCGAATACAACCTCGCTTGCGCCCGCAAGCTTTTCATAAAACTTTTCACTGCCTGCAAAACCGTGCCGGCTGTGCGAATCGATAAACAGCTTCGCCTTTTTTGACATGGGTACATTCATCTCGGCGCGGCGGTTGCGTATCGCCGTTATTGTTTCCATAATATCGTTCAGTTTTTCGCATTCGCTTTCAAAGCTTATATTTCTGTCATATGAGGGATAGGGAGCTATCATTACAGATTCGCCCTCAACCGGCATTGCCTGCCAGATTTCTTCTGTTATAAACGGCATAAACGGATGCAGCATGCGAAGCACCGACGAGAATACAGTAACAAGTACAGATAAAGCATTTTGAGCGGTTTCACCGCCGTCATAAAGCCTCGGCTTCACAAGCTCTATATACCAGTCGCAAAAGCTGTCGTAAATAAAATCGTAAAGATTCTGCAGAGCGATTCCGATTTCAAACTTATCCAGATTTTCCGTAACCTGACGCGCCAGCTCATTGCAGCTGTGGAGTATCCATTTGTCCTCATCGGCAAGACGTGACATGTCTACTTTGTAATCCTCGGGTTTATCGCTCTGAGCATACATAAGAATGAATCTTGCGGCATTCCATACCTTGTTTGCGAAATTGCGGGACGCCTCGACGCGCTCAGTATAAAACCTCATATCGTTACCGGGTGCGTTGCCCGTGGCGAGAGTAAAGCGCAGAGCGTCGGCTCCGTACTGATCTATGATTTCGAGAGGGTCTATGCCGTTGCCCAGAGATTTTGACATTTTGCGGCCTTGACTGTCGCGGACAAGACCGTGGAAAAGCACATGCTTAAATGGCACCTGTCCGGTGTACTCAAGACCCGAGAACATCATTCTGGCAACCCAGAAAAATATGATGTCATATCCCGTTACAAGCACACTTGTTGGGTAAAAATATTCAAGCTCCTTTGTTTTCTCAGGCCAGCCCAAAGTTGAAAACGGCCATAGCGCTGAGGAAAACCACGTGTCGAGTACATCTTCTTCCTGTGTTATGTTTTTGCTGCCGCATTTTGGGCATGTTACAATGTCCGTTTTGGATATTTCCATGTGTCCGCAGTCGCCGCAGTAGTAAGCGGGAATTCTGTGTCCCCACCAAAGCTGACGTGAAATGCACCAGTCGCGTACATTTTCCATCCAGTTTAGATATATTTTCTGGAATCTGTCGGGGACAAATTCCGTCTCTCTTGTTTTAACTGCTTCTATCGCGCGCTCTGCAAGCGGCTTCATTTTGACAAACCACTGCTTTGATGCGATGGGTTCTACCGTTGTACCGCAGCGGTAGCATTTTCCTACGTTGTGACTGTGAGGAACAACCTTTACAAGAAATCCGCCTGCTTGGAGGTCAGAAACAATTTTCTCTCTTGCCGCGTACCTGTCAAGCCCCTCGTATACACCGCCGTTTTCATTTATTTTTGCATTGTCATCCAGTACAAGGATTTCTTCAAGGCCGTGACGCTTGCCGACCTCAAAGTCATTGGGGTCATGGCAGGGTGTTATTTTAACGCAGCCGGTGCCGAACTCCATGTCTACATAATCATCGGCAACAACGGGGATTTCTCTGCCTATGAGAGGCAAAATCAGTGTTTTTCCGACAAGATGGGTGTAACGCTTATCGTTTGGATTAACCGCAACTGCGCTGTCTCCGAGCATTGTTTCGGGGCGCGTGGTTGCTATCTCGACAAACTCGCCTTCGCTTCCTTTGACAGGGTAGCGAATGTGCCAGAAAAATCCGGCCTCTTCAGAATATATGACCTCTGCGTCTGACAGAGCGGTCACGCATTTGGGGCACCAGTTTATAATGCGGTTGCCGCGGTATATAAGTCCTTTGTTGTAGAGGTTGACAAATACCTCTTTTACCGCCTTGGAGCACCCTTGGTCCATTGTAAAGCGCTCACGGTCCCAGTCGCAGGAGGAACCTAACTTTTTGAGCTGGTTTACTATTCTGTCGCCGTAATGTGCTTTCCAGTCCCAAACGCGCTTTAAAAACTTTTCTCGGCCCAGATCATAACGTGTCAGCCCCTCTTCTTCGCGGAGCACCTGTTCTACTTTTATCTGAGTCGCGATGCCGGCGTGATCGGTCCCCGGCACCCACAGCGCGTTATAGCCCTGCATGCGCTTATAGCGGATAAGGATATCCTGCAGCGTCTCGTCAAGAGCGTGACCCATATGCAGCTGACCTGTTACGTTGGGAGGGGGGATCACTATCGTAAACGGCTTTTTTTTGCTGTCCGGCTCGGCATGAAAATATTTTCTGTCAAGCCACATCTGATAAACATCTTTTTCAAATTCCGAGGGTTTGTAAACCTTGGCAAGCTCTTTTGGCATTGTTTTCTCTCCTTAAAATAAAAAAATCGACTCAAAGCAAACGCCTTGAGACGAATATGAATATCCGCGGTACCACTCAAATTGCAGTAAAATAATAATTTATAACTGCCGCTCAAATGCCGTAACGAGGCAGACGGGAGGATTCTACCGGGCTTTTTGCCTTTCTTTCCTCCGGCTCAAAAGCTACACCGCGCACATTCGGTAAACGGCTTTCACCGACCGCCGTCTCTCTGATACGTCCCGAGCGCGACCTCTTTCTCATCGCTTTTACTGATTATAACTCGGCTTTTTATTTTTGTCAATAGTCCAAAACACATTTCAGCGCTGTCTGATCGGTCATAAAAATCATATACATAAAAACAGCGCCCTGTTTAGGGCGCTGTCCGAAAAGCAATTGCATACAATTCAGCACGGTCGGGTCAAATCTGATTTATTCCCAGCCTGAACGGTAGGATTCATAAGACAGAAATTTTTTCGGCGTATACCCGTCATCTGAAAGGTAGGTTATACGCACCGCAATGTCTTCATTGGAATAAAGCATTTCGCCGTCGCCGCTTGTTATCAGATCCTTTTGAGTCTGGTATATATCCGTCAGATTGTTTTCATACATGTATGAAATCAGCTGTTTGGTTTTGCCGTCGACGTTGAGATGATCTGCCGGATTAATTTCCCTGTATGATGATAAAGGATCATATTGCCATAAATTAGCGTCTCTGCCGATAACAGTTACTTTTATGCCCTGGTCCGTTTGCTCTGTTTCATACCTGATAACGTCCAAAAACGGAGGGATTGCAAGCGCACCTATCGTTAGCTCTACTCTGTCACCTTTGGGCAGATCATAGCTGAATCCGAAATATTGTTCGGCAAATGCGTCAAGGTCGTCCGCGTTTATATATGTGATTAGCTTTTCATTATCGTACTGCTTGTATTTTCCGTCAAAAACCGTTGCCATATAGAACGCAAAAGACAAGAGCGGCGGCTTTCCGTCCGAAAAGTCCCGGATGTTTGTAAAACAGAAATCCCATGCGACATCAAACAGCTTTTCGCTGTCCTGTGGTGTCAGATTGTATCCGTCATGTGAAGATGCCAGCGTTTTCAAATCGCCGTATAGATCGTAGCCGCCCTGCTCGGTTTTTTCGGTGCCGGTAAGACTGTCGTTTTGCTGTGCACCTGCCTCTTCGTCTGCCTGCTGCGCATCAAGACCGCTTTCGTTTTGCGGGTCTTGTTCGTAAGCTTCAGAACATGATGACATACAGAATATCAGTATGACTGCTGTCAAAATACAGATTATTTTTATTGCTTTTTTCACCAGTATTGCTCCTCTCCGGGAAGTGGATCCCCCTCTCCAATGTACTGCGTCAGTCTGTACGGAGAAATCGATCCCAAAGCATCGTTGTTGCCTAAAGATAAATTAGGAGTATTTCCGTTGTGCACCTAGAAAAGAACATGGTACATGTCGGTGCTTTTTAATGAACATGGTGCACGCATGTGCTGCCTTCCAAACTCCGACTGCCGATAAGCTGATACGTCTTGAATTATCATCCCTATAATCAGTCAGTTTGGTGATCACAGTATAAATTGCTGCAATTTTGAATTCTAAGGCCGCACTTTCTGAAAAACTTTCGATTAAATTACATTTGATTTATGGTTTTAATGCTTGCATCTGCGCATATTGCTGCACGCTGTTAAGTTTTGTATTGTAGAAATCTGTAATAATTTGCTTGAGCACTGCGTCAGACTGGCGCAGTATAACTTCTGCATTGTGAAATTCCTTTAAAAGAAAGGCTGCGTCGTCAAGCCGGATATCGCGTTCCTCCAGCTCGTCCAGCTGCTCCTGTGTAAACCATTTTGCTGAGAAATCCTGCTTGTCTTTTGAAATTTGATATTCCAGATAATCGCCGTAAGTCAATTCATTATTGCTTGTGTTTTCAAGCTCCGGATAAAGCAGGCATATTTGAGCCGCGGTATCGGCGTCGACCGTCCAGGTACTCTCGATCGCGCAGTATTCAGAGTAGGTTATCGTATCCGGATCGTATTGCACGTCGTGATCGTCAAGCTGCTTGTAAAATTCGTCTTTTGCCGCAAGATCGGCTATCTTTGTGGGACTTTTGACTTTAGACAGGTTTATATTAGGAACTTCAATGTCAAGCGACGGCTCCAAAAGTATTTTTTCAAGACCGGCGCTTGCCGTGCCTTTCGCTTGATAAAGCTCTAAATCTGTCTGGATATCTTCTGCGTCATACAGCTCAAATTTATCGTTGATAGTTTCTGCCTCAATTTGCGGGGTCGAGGCGGTCAGTGCAAAGAGGTTTGATGTCAGCAAAAAAGTCATTAAAAGGATGTTTGCAAACAAGGTCAATATAGATTTGGATCTTGATTTCATAATACTCTCCTCTTAAAATTATTTTTTTAAAACTCAACAGACATGCATATCGGCGGCATATTTCAACAGCTCCTTTCAATCTGGATATATTTGCCCGCTCAATATTACTATATGTATTTTAACATAAAATAAATAAAAAAGCAATTATTTATTATAAAAAATGATGAAACGCTGTATCAATCGCATATTTTCCAGCAGTCAATGCCGGATCTTTGTATAGCGCCGAAAATATTGTCTTTGATATCGGGATGTGTTTTTGAAAGTTCTCTCAGAAGATTTTTTGTGTCTTCTCTTTTTGTGGCGCCGTCAGCAGGACAGGGACTTTTCATAACAGGTATATTCAGGCGCTTTACTGCTCCTTTTATCTCACGTTCATTTAAGTATATCATAGGACGTATTACAGTTACATCTTTACGGGATAAGTAGGTTACCGGCTGAAAGCAGCCTATGCGGCCTTCGTAAATAAGATTCATCATAAATGTTTCTACGGCATCGTCCATATGATGTCCCAGAGCAATTTTATGCGAGCCCATTTCAAGGGCGGCGTTATGTATTGCGCCTCTTCGCATCTTGGCACATAGGGCGCACGGATTTTTCTCACGGCGGTGCTCAAATATAATTTTGCCTATTTCGGTACGCTTGATGCAGAGTTCCACCTTTGTGTCGTCGCACAGACGTTTTATGGCGTCGATGTCCGTATTTCCGAATCCGAGATCGATATATACCGCACAGACGCTGAAATTTTTAGGGTGAAATTCAGATAACTTTGCCATTCCTTTAAGAAGCAGGGCAGAGTCCTTACCGCCTGACAAAGCGACGGTCACTTTTTCGCCGTGCTCGATCATGTCATAGTCGTCAATGGCTTTTCTGAGCCGTCCAATAACCTGCTGCACTTTTAACTCCTTTATATTTGATGATAATATTTTACAGTAGGCATATATTATTGTCAATGAAAAAAGCGTATTTTGAAAGTTAGTATTTGGAAGTAAATAAGAGTAAAACGACGAAAAATCAAGTTTAAACGATACAGTTTGAAAAAAAGCAAAAAGTGTATTGACAAAATATTACGCGCGTATTATAATAACACGGTAAAATAAAAACGAGAGGAATTCAGATCATGTCTACATTTATGAAAAATCCTCAGGACGTTGAGAGAAAATGGTATATTGTCGATGCGGCGGATAAGCCGCTGGGCAAGGTTGCCGCTCAGGCTGCCACCATTCTTATGGGAAAGCATCGTCCTGATTATACTCCCCATGTGGATTGCGGTGACTGCGTTATTATTACAAACGCTTCAAAGGTCGTTCTTACAGGTAAAAAACTTACTGATAAGTTTTACAGACACCATACCGGTCACATCGGCGGACTTAAGGAAGTATCCTACGGTGAGCTGCTTGAGAAAAATCCCGAAAAGCTCGTCAAAATTGCGATTAAGGGTATGCTTCCCAAAAACAAGATTGCCAATGCCGCTATGACAAGAATCAGAGTATCGGCGGGTCAAGAGCATGCACATCAGGCTCAGAAGCCCGAAGTATTTGTAAAGTAAGGAGGTTTTACTAATGTATAATAATGACGCATATTTTTACGGTACCGGCAGAAGAAAGTCGTCTGTTGCAAGAGTAAGACTTCTTCCCGGCAGCGGCTCGATTACAATAAACGGCAGGGATATAGATGATTATTTCGGCCTTGAAACACTTAAGCTTATTGTCCGTCAGCCGCTTGAGCTGACAGAGACACTCGGTAAATTTGACGTTATTGTCAATGTAAACGGCGGCGGTGTTACGGGTCAGGCCGGCGCAATACGTCACGGTGTTGCCAGAGCTCTTGTTGAGTCTGACGAGACGCTTAAGTCAATTCTTAAAAAGGCGGGCTTTATTACCCGTGATCCGAGAATGAAAGAGCGTAAAAAATACGGTCTCAAAGCCGCCCGTCGCGCGCCTCAGTTTTCAAAGAGATAAAATTATTTGTTTTTCGGCATCCGCCTTTTGGCGGGTGCTGTTTTTATTTATACGGTATAAATTAAACTTTTTACGAAAAAATGTTGATTTTCATAGGGTATTCAAATATAATTATAAAAAATTTAAGGAGTAAGCCGATGAATAGTATTATCGTAGAAGGGCACAGAGGCTGGCGCAGTAATTACCCGGAAAACTCACTTGTGTCATTTGAGGCAGCTATGGACTTGGGCGTTGACGCATTTGAATTTGATATACGAATGTCCAAGGATGGAATACCTGTTATTATGCACGATTCCGATACGTGGCGGGTGTCTGGGGAACATGCGGTAATTGAGGAAATGACTCTTGATGAGATTAAAAGACTGGATATAGGCAGCAAAATTTACGGAGAAAAGTTTGCAAACACCCGCGTGCCGACACTTGATGAAGTGTTGTCGCTTGTCCGTTCTAAAAATCCTCATTTTAAGCTGGGTGTCGAATTTAAGGCGTATGATGAGCATTGTGTTGATGTTTCTGTTAATATGTTAAAGGCTTACGGTCTTTTTGAAAACTGCTGGTTTTACTGTTTTAATGCGCGTATAATAAAATACATAAAAACAAAATACAACGGCAGAACAATGGGTTATCCGGATTTTCAAATGAAAGAATTCGAACCCGATTCATATGAATATTATGATGAACTGGGTCTCAGCACATCATTTTTGAAGTCGGAAATATTAGGCGTATATCTTGAAAAAGGGTTTCCCATACATTTTTACTGTGCGGACGATGAAGAAACTGCGTGTCTTGCAATAAGTAAAAACGCCTCTTTCATTACGGCAAACAATCCGGTTCCTCTCATGAAGGCTTTGGGCAGAAAAATAAATACAAAATAATTTCTATCGCACGCAACTATTTTCGTGCGATTTTTGCTTTGACGGATATTAAGAGAGTTGCTGTATAAATTATTATATATCACTCTTCAACATGGTTTTGCAGGAAAAATTTCAAAGTTTTTAATGTAATTATTATATTGGCTATAAAATATACTTATAAATGAAATTTTCATTTGACAAACTTTCGTTTTTGCTGTATTATTAATAAACAAGTATTTAAGAGAGTAGGTAAGTTATGGAAAATTATCTTGTTATTTTTACCTTTTTGGGTGCGGTAGCGGCGCTTGTTTTTGCATTGTTTACGGCGAAAAAGGTACTTAAATTTTCCGAGGGTACGGAAAAAATGAAAACAATCTCGCAGTCTGTGCGGGCGGGGGCTAATGCGTA
>CABULU010000017.1 GCA_902492505.1 uncultured Eubacteriales bacterium | reverse complement strand
CGAGTCTTTTTGCGGCATATAGCGCCGCTGCGCGGCTTTTTTCAAGATAATGTACGTCTTTTTCGTGAATGTCCTTTTTCGAATTGTCGCCGTTGTAACGTCCCTCCATCAGTTTTTGTGAAATTTCGGGCGGTACATCCAGATATATGACGCAGTCGGGGCGGGGCAGCCCCAGCTTGTCAAATTCAAAGTCATACAGCCAGTCAAGATATGCGTCGCGCTCACTGCCGTTTAGCTTTGATGCCTGATGCACGGCGTTTGAGGTGGTGTAGCGGTCGGCAATTACCCACACTCCGCGAGTAAGCTTTTTGCCCCAGCTTGATTTATAGCTTGCATATCTGTCCACAGCATAGAATGCAGACGCGGCGTAGGCATTGACGTCTTGAGGCTTATCCCCGAATTTTCCCGAAAGATACATTCTTACAAGTGCGGATGACTCGCTGTCATAATCGGGGAAGGATATCTTTAACGTCTCCTTTCCCTCGTCTGTCAGTCGCTTTTTCAGCAGTGACGCGCTTGTCGCCTTTCCGCTGCCGTCCAATCCTTCGATTACTATCAGCGGCATATCAGTTACCTGACTTTTTGAATTTGAGGCGGACCTCATCCGCTTTGCCGCAGCTCATTTTACCCTCAGAACACCCGCCGCGCACACAGGCGGGACCGGCGTCGGAAAAGACGTTGGGCGCAACGTTTTTTACAAGCTCAAGCATTTTGCACGCAAGCTGGCGGATTTCCCACTGCGCGCGGTTGCAGCAGCGCAGTTTGAAAAAGTTCATGAGCGAGCGGGCGTTCATTGTGACAATCATTTTAGTGGTACAGGCGTTGGGAAGCACATATCGCGCGTCTTCAATCGCCTTTTTTTCTGCCGCACGCTCCTCCATGCCGTTTTCTATGTTGGCTTTTTTCAGCATGTCGGCAAGACTGTTGTATGAGGCTGCGATATCTTTCATCGTTTTAAGATAAAGCTGCTTTGCCTCTGCGTTCTGGGCAATCTGCGGCGGGGTTATAAATTCAAAATTCAGTTCCTTTACATACCGCTGGCTCTGTACGCTGAATGAGGCGTGGCGATGGCGCGTGATCTGCGCCAGAAGCGAGCGGGATACGTTCTCTATCCCGAAAGTGAAATTCATATGTTCCATGGGACTTTCGTGTCCCAGCCCTGACAGCATGTCTATAAATCCTTCGGTTTTTTCGGGAGTAAGTCCCTCCATTACCGTATCTATGTCCGCGCGTGCATAGCACAGCTTTGCCGCCGCCGCCATTATTTTTTGCGGCTTTGGCGTGTATGTCAAAAGTGTCACTTTAAGTTCAGGCATCGTTCTGTCTCCTCTTGAGCTCTGATTTTGCGAGCTTTACAACCCGCGGTATTTTTATCATGCGAGAAAAGCGCCACGGCTCTTTTATAAGCCGGTACAGCCATTCCGCCTTGCATTTTATCATTATTTTCGGAGCGCGCTTTACATTCCCGGCGTATACGTCGAGACTGCCGCCTAATCCAAGCATTACGCTGACATGCAGCTTGTCCTTGTTTTTTGCCATCCATTTTTCCTGCTTTGGTGCGCCAAGGCATACCCAGAGAATATCCGCGCCGCTTTCGTTTATCTGACGCACTATTTCGTCATCATCCTCGGGCTTGAAATATCCGTCGCGCGTACCGGAAATTATAAGCCCCGGCACCTGCTCGCACAGCTTTGCTGCGGCAGTTTCCGCCACGCCCGGCTTTGCGCCGAAAAGGAATACTCCGTATCCGCCCTTTGCCGCTTCTTTCAGGAGATTAAAGCCCAGGTCGCATCCCGCAACCTTTTCCTTCAGCGGAGTTTTGAGGATTTTTGCCGCTTTTAAAACTCCCACGCCGTCTGCAGATACAAACGATGCTTTGGATATCGCGTCTAAAAGCTCGCGGTCGTTTTCACACATGAGCAGAATTTCGGCGTTCGGCGTAACTACCATGTGAGCTTCTTTGCTTCCTAAATACCGGGAAACGGCGCTCACCGCCTCGTCCATTGTGGCGTTGTCAACCATCACGCCTAAAATATCATATTTCATGACAGCCTCCGTTTTGCTTAATATTAATATTGTAACAAATTGAGATAATAAATTCAACAGTATATTGTCGCAATTTAGCTCAAAAACATATGCGCTTTTAAGCGCGGCGGCTTGCTATTTTGACAAAACCACCAAAAAACACAATATATATTATGCGAAATGCCTATTGACATACAATATTTAGTGTGGTATCCTATTTATGCTTTTGAAAAATACAATATATAGAAATCCCGGAGGGTGACATGAAGATAATAAAAAGAAGCGGTACAGAGGTGCCGTTTGACAGGCGGAAAATTGAAATTGCGGTTAGCAAGGCAAATGAAAGCGTTATTCCGAGCGAACGTATGAGTGAAATACAAATAAAGCGTATCGCGGAGGACGTGGAGAGTGCTGCGCTGAATATGAACCGCTCGCTCAGCGTTGAGGAAATTCAGGATATGGTTGAGGATCAGATCATGAATCAGCGCGCTTTTTCCGTTGCTCGCAGATATATTACCTATCGCTACACCCGTGAGCTGGTGCGCAAGTCTAATACGACGGATAATCAGATTCTGTCGCTTATTGAGTGTAATAATGAAGAGGTAAAGCAGGAAAATTCCAATAAAAACCCCACTGTCAACAGTGTACAGCGCGACTATATGGCGGGTGAGGTGAGCAAGGATATTACCCGTAGGATACTTTTGCCTCAGGATATAGTTTCGGCGCACGACGAGGGTATTATCCATTTTCACGATGCGGATTATTTTGCGCAGCATATGCACAATTGTGACCTTGTAAACCTTGAGGATATGCTCCAAAACGGGACTGTCATCAGCGGTACGCTGATTGAAAAGCCGCACTCTTTTTCTACTGCCTGCAATATCGCAACACAGATAATTGCGCAGGTTGCATCCAGTCAGTACGGAGGACAGTCAATAAGCCTTACTCATCTTGCTCCCTTTGTCGATATAAGTAGGAAAAAAATAACAAAAGAGGTGCGCGAGGAGTTTGAGGGCGCAGGCGTTGAGGTGAGCGACAGCGCTATAAAAAAGATTGTGGAGAATAGACTTCGCGATGAGATTCGCCGCGGCGTTCAGACGATTCAGTATCAGGTAGTAACTCTTATGACCACAAACGGACAGGCGCCCTTTGTCACAGTTTTTATGTATCTCAATGAGGCGCGCAGCGAGCAGGAAAAGGCTGACCTTGCCATGATAATCGAGGAGACGCTCAATCAGCGCTGCCAGGGCGTTAAAAATGAGCGCGGCGTGTGGATAACGCCCGCGTTTCCCAAGCTCATCTATGTGCTGGAGGACGACAACGTTGAGCCTGACAGTAAATATTATTATCTTACCCGCCTTGCTGCCAAGTGTACGGCAAAGCGTATGGTTCCCGATTATATTTCCGAGAAAATAATGCTTCGGAATAAAATTGATAAAAACGGAAACGGGAACTGTTATACCTGTATGGGCTGCCGCAGCTTTTTAACCCCGTATGTGGATGAAAACGGCAAGCCTAAATATTACGGACGCTTCAATCAGGGCGTTGTCACCGTAAACCTTGTTGATATAGGTCTGTCGGCGGACAAGGATATGGACCGCTTTTGGCAGATTTTCGATGAGCGTATGGAGCTTTGCCACCGCGCGCTTCAGTACAGGCATGAGCGGCTGACGGGCACTTTATCCGACGCGGCGCCGATACTTTGGCAGCACGGTGCGCTTTTGCGGCTGAAAAGCGGCGAAACTATCGATAAATATCTGCACGGCGGCTATTCCACGCTGTCGCTTGGATATGCCGGACTTTGGGAGTGTGTTTACAGCCTGATAGGCAAAAAGCTCACCGAGGAAGAGGGCGAGCAGCTTGGGCTTGAAATCATGCGTAAGCTCAATGAGTATACCGCAAAGTGGAAGGCAGAGGAAAATATTGATTACAGTCTGTACGGCACGCCGCTTGAGAGTACGACTTACAAGTTTGCAAAATGTCTGCAAAAACGGTTTGGAATTGTAAAGGGAGTTACCGATAAAACTTATATTACAAACAGCTATCATATACATGTTACAGAGCCTATCGACGCTTTTGAAAAGCTTGCGCTGGAGGCAAAGTTCCAGGCGCTGTCACCGGGCGGTGCCATATCGTATGTTGAGGTACCCAACATGAACGATAATATCGAGGCTGTGATGCAGGTTATGAAATTTATTTACGATAATATCATGTACGCAGAGCTTAACACCAAGAGCGATTTTTGTCAGGTGTGCGGCTATGACGGAGAGATACAGATTATTGAAGAGGATAAGAAGCTTATTTGGGAGTGTCCCAACTGTAAAAACCGTGATCAGTCTAAAATGAACGTTGCCCGCCGTACCTGCGGCTATATAGGCACGCAGTTTTGGAATCAGGGCAGAACACAGGAAATAAAGGAACGGGTACTTCATCTTTGATTTCTAAGTCCAACAAAATTAAAACGCCCGTCAATTTTGACGGGCGTTTTTCGGAGAAATATTATGAATTACGGTGAAATTAAAAAATGCGATATTGCCAACGGCGTAGGCGTGCGTGTGTCGTTGTTTGTTTCGGGCTGCCGACATCACTGCGAGGATTGTTTTAATTCTATGACGTGGGATTTTTGCTATGGTCATGAATTTACGCCGGCGGTGGAAGACGAGCTTGTCGGCGCGCTGTCAAAAAGCTATATCCGCGGACTTACGCTCATTGGCGGCGAACCGCTGGAGCCGGAAAATCAGCCGCGGGTGCTGGAAATTTTGCGGCGCGTGCGGCGTGAGCTTCCCAATAAGGATGTCTGGTGTTACAGCGGCTTTACGTTTGAAGAACTGACGGGTAAAGGTCCGTGCCGCGCCCGAACGGAGCACTCGGCGCAGATACTTTCGCTTTTGGATGTGTTGGTTGACGGGCGGTACATGAAGGACAGACGCAATATATCGCTGCGTTTTCGCGGCTCGGAAAACCAGCGTATACTTGACGTGAAAAAATCGCTGGAGGCGGGCGCTGCGGTGCTCTGGCGAGAATAAGCATTAACATTGTAATGAAACGATTATATGGAAAATATTTCACCGAAAGCTCTCAAAACAGGATTAAATACCCGTATGAGGTGAAATATATGAAAAAAGTATTTTCAATTATTATTATAGCATTGATGTGTGTGCTGTTGATCGCCTCATGCAGTATTTCGGTTATAATGAACGATGCCGGAGAGGTTGACGTATCATCGCTTGATACAAAGGGCAAAAAACAACTCTGAAAAAGATTTGTGCCTTTGAAAATGCGGTCTTTGTCCTGTTTGATACAGAAATCGGCTCGGAGTGTTTGAATTTTCTGGTTGTTGCTGATGATAAACAGCTTACTCCGTCAATCAGCGACCCCGGCGATGTGCTTGGGATGAACGGTGAAAAGGCGTTTTTGAAAGAGACGCGATGCCCTTCAATGATTTTTACGTAGATGATTTCGGAATGGTTTTTTATGAGAAGGCAAAAATAACCGGTAAGAAGCGCGAGCTGAGAATTATTGACAGAGAGTCGCAGGCCGTTATGGAGAGTATAAAAATCAATTGAATGAAAAATGTCTTATTGTATACAAACCAAGGCTCCCCTAAAAAGGGGAGCCTTGTAAGTTTACTGCGGTGCAGTGTTTTTATTTTTCAGTATCGCCGGCGGCGGCTATGCTGAACGCCGTCTCGACAGTTTCCTTATTATAGGGAGCCTTTTTATTATTCTTCGCCGTTCTTTATGGATTCAGCTGTTTCCTTTTGAATATTTTTATCATATGAAAGTATCGGCTCAATATCTTTTCCGCGTATTTTACGTTCTACATAGTTTTTGGTAATCTTCATGACAAGCGGGAACAGGAACAGTACGCCTATAAGGTTCGGAATCATCATCATTCCGTTAAAGGTGTCTGAGATGTCCCACGCAAGAGATGAGGTCATGACCGCACCGGAAATTATCATTAGAACAAATATTACCCTGTATACGGGAACTGCCTTTTCACCGAACAGATACTCCACAGCCTTTGTGCCGTACTGCGACCAGCCGAGCACGGTGGTGAATGCAAACAGAAGCATTGCAAGCGCAATAAAAATTTCGCCTCCCTTGCCGAATGCATTCCCGAAAGTTTGGGCAACAAGCGTGGCATCGTTTACACCGCTTACTGCCAGTCCTGTTTCAAGGTCGATGTAACCGGAGGAAAGAACGACTATGGCAGTTATTGTGCATACCACAAAGGTGTCGAAAAATACCTCGAATATACCCCACATTCCCTGCCTTACGGGCTCCTTTACGTTTGACGCCGAGTGTACCATAACCGATGAGCCGAGACCCGCCTCATTTGAAAAAATGCCGCGCTTGCAGCCCTGTGTTACAACCTCTTTAAACGCGATGCCGACCGCCGCGCCTCCTACCGCCTTTATACCGAAAGCAAATTTAAAGATTGATGTAAACATTGCTCCGACCCGGGTTATATTTGTCAAAAATACTATCAGCGCACCGATAATGTATAAAACCGCCATTAACGGCACGACCCGCTCTGCCACGGCGGCAATGCGCTGGAGACCGCCTATTATTATAAGAGCCGCAATAACCATCAGCACAACGCCTATAATAATATTTATAACGGAAACACCGCCTATCTGCGGCGCGTCTACATTTGCAAAAAACGCGGATTGAATGTTGAGCGTTATTTTATTGACCTGCCCCATGTTGCCGATGCCAAAGGACGCGAGTATGGCGCAGATTGCAAATGCAATCCCTAAAACCCTGCCGGTAGCTCTGCTTTTTATCTTTTTACCAAACCCGTCTTCAAGGTAATACATGGCGCCGCCAGACCATTCGCCCTTGCTGTTGCGACGGCGAAAATAAATTCCCAGCACGTTTTCGGAAAATTTGGTCATCATTCCGAAAAATGCGGCAATCCACATCCAAAATACAGCCCCGGGTCCGCCGATGACAATTGCGGCGGCAACGCCCGCAATGTTTCCTGTGCCTATAGTTGCCGCAAGCGCTGTACACAGCGCCTGAAATTGTGAAATTGTCTGCTTGTCCGTTTTTTTGGTGGATGAACTGTTCTTTTTGAAAACGCTTCCTATTGTATTTTCCCACCAGTGCACGATATGTCGCAGCTGAAAAAATTTGGTACATAATGTCAGCAGTATTCCGGTGCCCAAAAGTAGTATAAATCCCACTTTGACCCACACAAAATCATTTATAACGGTGTTTATATTTGTTATAGTCTCTGTAATATTACCCATATTTTTCCCCCGTAAAAAGGTATAAAAACCGCAAATATTATAACAGAATATATCATAAAATACAATATTTTTTTATTGCGTCAGACCGGTGTTTAAAAATTATTATTTTTATGTTGCAATATACCCCACCGGGGTATATAATATAAAAAATGGATAAACTTTAAAGAAAGAGGTTTTTTTATGGAGCATGATTGCTGCAAACGCACCAAAATACGAACGCCGCAGGAATACAGTAGGCTTATAAACCGCCTAAATCGTTTGGAGGGTCAGATACGGGGAATAAAAAATATGGTGGAAAATAATGCGTACTGTCCGGATATACTTATTCAGACCTCGGCGGTGCAGTCGGCGTTAAGCGCGTTTTCGCGGGAACTTCTGTCAAATCATATTCGTACCTGTGTTTATGAAGATATCCGCAGCGGAAAATACGAGACGGTGGACGAGCTGACTGAAACGCTGCAAAAGCTTATCAGATAAAGGAAGAGGTGGTTTTGTGAAAAAATTTGATGTTACCGGCATGAGCTGTTCCGCCTGCTCTGCCGCAGTTACCCGTGCTGTAATGAAAACCCGGGGCGTTACGGGCTGCGATGTAAGCCTTCTTACAAATTCCATGACGGTTGAGGGTGACTTTTCGGACGAGGCGGTGATTTCTGCAGTAGTCGGCGCAGGCTACGGTGCGGCGGTTCAGGGTAAAAAGATCAAAACTGCTAAAGAAAGCGCGCTTGCCGACAGGGAAACCCCTGTGCTGATAGGCAGACTTATATCATCTGTTGTCCTTCTTATAATTTTAATGTATATTTCCATGGGACATATGATGTGGGGGTGGTACCTTCCCGAGTCGCTGGCACAAAACCTTGTGGCTCAGGGGATTTTGCAGCTGATTTTGACAACCGCAGTTATGGTTATCAACCAGAAATTTTTTATCAGCGGATTTAAAAGCCTTTTTAGGGGCGCGCCCAATATGGATGCGCTTGTGGCAATTGGTTCGGCGGCGGCTTATATTTACAGTACCTATGCCCTGTTTGCAATGACGTTTGCGACAGGGGACGCCGCGATGCACTATATGCATGAATTTTATTTTGAATCGGCGGCAATGATACTCACCCTTATCACCGTCGGAAAAATGCTTGAAGCGCGTTCAAAAGGAAAAACGACAAACGCGCTTAAATCGCTTATGGAGCTTGCTCCCAAAACGGCGACTATAGAGCGTGAAGGCGTTGAGCAGACAGTAGCGATTGAAGAAGTTGCCGTCGGGGACATATTTGTTGTGCGCCCGGGAGAGAGCATACCAGTTGACGGTGAGGTGCTGTCTGGAAGCAGTGCGGTGGACGAGTCGGCGCTGACCGGCGAGAGTGTACCTGTGGATAAATCTGTCGGAGACAAAATAAGTGCCGCGACTGTAAGCCGTTCCGGCTTTTTACGCTGCCGGGCAACTAAAATAGGAGAGGATACAACTCTGTCTCAGATAATACGTATGGTAAGCGACGCCGCATCATCCAAGGCGCCCATAGCGCGCGCAGCAGACCGTATTTCAGGTATTTTCGTGCCGGCTGTTATGGCGGTGGCGGCACTGACGGCGATAGTTTGGCTTATTGCCGGTGGGAGTGTAGGTACAGCTGTTGCGCGCGCTGTTTCAGTGCTTGTGATAAGCTGCCCCTGTGCGCTGGGGCTTGCAACTCCCGTTGCGATTATGGTAGGCAGCGGAGTCGGCGCAAAGCATGGAATTCTTTTTAAAACTGCTTCCGCTATTGAGGGCGCAGGGCGCGTGAAAACAGTTGCGCTTGACAAAACCGGCACCATAACACGCGGTCAGCCGTCTGTAACCGATGTAATAGCTGCCAACGGTGTATCACAGGATGAACTCTTGTCTCTTGCTTTTTCTCTTGAACAGCAAAGCGAGCATCCGTTTGCAAAAGCTATTATCGGCTATGCCAAATCCCTTGGTATATCAGCGTATGACATCACTGACTTTGAAATTCTTCCGGGAAGCGGACTCCGCGGCAGTATAAACGGCAGCATTGTAACCGGAGGAAGCATGGAATTTATTGACGGTATTGCCGCGATACCGAAGGAAATGAAGCTCTATGCCGCAGAGCTTGCAAATGACGGTAAAACTCCGCTTTTTTTTGCGAGCAAAGATAAGCTCATGGGCTTTATTGCCGCAGCCGACACTGTGAAGCCGGACAGTGCGGCGGCAATTTCTCGTTTAAAGAAAATGGGTATTCATACTGTTATGCTGACAGGTGATAACGAGCGTACGGCAAGAGCGATAGGTGCGCTTGCCGGCGTAGACGAGGTTATGGCGGGAGTTATGCCGAACGAAAAGGAAAGCGTTATACGCAGACTTTCCGGACACAATAAAAACAGCGGTGTTGCAATGGTCGGAGACGGAATAAACGACGCTCCCGCCCTTACCCGCGCGGATGTGGGAATTGCGATAGGCGCGGGTACGGACATTGCCATTGACGCTGCGGATATTGTTCTCATGAACAGCTCGCTTACCGACGCTGTAAACGCGCTTATGCTCGGTAGAGCCACACTTCGCAATATTCATGAAAATCTGTTTTGGGCATTTATTTATAATGTTATAGGAATTCCGATGGCAGCAGGTGTCTGGATACCGATTTTCGGCTGGACTCTCAATCCCATGTTTGCGGCGGCGGCGATGAGTCTATCAAGCGTGTGCGTTGTAGGCAATGCGCTGCGTCTCAATCTTTTTAAAGCGTATAAATCGGATAAAACCGATAATAATATAACAATAAAAAAGGAGATAAAAACCATGGAAAAAACACTGAAAATTCAGGGTATGATGTGCCCCAAGTGCGAAGCACACGTTAAGGAGGCGCTTGAGACTGTGCCGGGTGTACAGTCGGCTACCGTAAGTCATAAGGCGGGCACCGCCGTTATTTCAATGACAAAAGAGGTTGCTCAGTCCGACCTTATCGATGCTGTCGAACATGCCGGGTATACCGTGCTCGACTGAAAAAATTGAGAAAATAAAAGCCGACTTTTTTACAGTCGGCTTTTATTTTATATCATATCTCATTTTGTCGAAAACGACGGGCAGATTTTTTTCATGATCTGAATGACTTGTTTACCGTCGTTTTGTTCTGCGGCTTTAAAAAGCGCAACAAGCTTTTCATCAAAGCCGTCCGCTGCTTCGCATAGCTCGGCGTAGAATACTTTTTTATCATCAGACAGTATCGGGTTTTCAGCTTTGTTAAAAAGTTCCTCGTGCAGCTTTTCCCCCGGACGTAACCCGGTGTATTCTATTTCGACCGGGTGCTGATTTGTTTTATGTGCGCGTATATTATATTTTCTTGCCATTTCATGCGCAATCTGTGAAATTTTAACAGGACTGTCCGTACACGGTATGCACACCTGACCGGTTTTTGCCTCTGCCGCAGCACGAAGTGCAAACGCCGCCGCCTCGGTCACAGAGATAAAATACCGCGTGATTTCAGGATGTGTTACAGTAATGGGACCGCCGTTTTTCAATTGTTTTTCAAAAAGCGGAATAACCGACCCGCTCGAACCTATTACATTTGCACACCTAAGTGTAATGAATGCCGTGCTTTGATATTTTTCCGAAAACCGTTTCATTATCATTTCGCAGCAAAGCTTTGTAGCGCCCATTACGCTTGTCGGGTTTACCGCTTTGTCTGTAGAAACGAGCAGAAATTTTTCCGCTCCGTGTTTTGCGGCGCTCTCTGCGGTGTCAAAGGTACCGCGTACGTTATTTTTGACCGCTTCCTCAGGCGCGTTTTCCATCAGCGGCACATGCTTATGCGCAGCGGTGTGAAATACAAGCTGCGGTCTGTGGCGCGCAAATATTACATCTGTTTTGAGCCTGTCCCTAACCGATGCTATTTCAATCACAATCGGCAGTCTGCTGCCGTATTTCATTTTCAGCTCCTGTTGTAGGTCGTAGGCGCCGTTTTCGTATATATCGGTAATTATCAGCTTTTTCGGTGCGCACTTTGCAATAAAGCGGCAAAGCTGAGAACCGATAGATCCTCCTCCGCCGGTTACAAGACAGATTTTATTTCGCACGCCGCTTTCAAAATCAGAAAAACTGATATTCGACGCAGGCTGCTTTGAGAGTATTTTTTTGATTTCCGATTTTTTCATTTTAGCTCTCCGATAATATGATAAAACATTATAATATATCTTTGAGTATTTGTACAGTTTTGTCTGTATAAATTATTGACATTGAAACTATATGGTTATATAATGACCTTAAATCAAATTTTATCGGCTGCAAAGCAGCAGAAAAGGGAAATAATATGGATAATAAGTATCTCGGACTTACTCCGCCGATGGGCTGGAATTCATGGAACACCTTTACGGAGGAAATCAATGAGCAGGTAGTTAAACAATCAGCTGACGCAATGGTGGAAAGCGGACTTGCCGACTGCGGTTATGAGTACATAGTAATCGATGACTGCTGGAGCCTCAGAGAGCGCGACAAGAACGGCAGGCTTCAGGCTGACCCCGAAAAATTCCCGTCGGGTATCAAGGCTGTTGCCGACTATATTCATTCCAAGGGACTTAAATTCGGTATGTATTCGTGTGACGGTCCTTTGACCTGCGCGCGTTATCCCGGTTCTTTCGATCATGAATTTATTGATGCCGCTACCTTTGCAGAGTGGGGCGTGGACTTTTTAAAGTATGACAACTGTTTCAAGCCTGCAATAGCGGGGAATGTTCTCTACAGACGCATGGCAATGGCACTTCGTAACTGCGGGAGAGATATCCTGTTTTCCGCATGTAACTGGGGTGCGGAGGAAAGTGAAAAGTGGATTCGTTCAACCGGCGCACATATGTATCGCTCGACAGGTGATATCCGTGATTCGTGGCAGTCTATAAAGAGTCTTGCGCTGTCGCAGATCTGTAAAATTTCGCACAGCGGTACATACTGTTTTAACGATATCGACATGTTGGTTGTCGGTATGTACGGCAAGAGCACAAACGAACATATTGCAAATTCCGATATTTCGGCATGTACAGACCTTGATTACAGAACACATTTTGCATTTTGGTGTATGATGAACTCTCCCTTGATGATAGGCTGCGATATACGGAATATGAACGAGGCGACAAAAAAGATACTTACAAACCGCGATCTGATTGCCATTAATCAGGATATCGAGGGAAGAAGCCCATATTATCTTGGTTCAACGCCGGAAACACCGCGCGAATATTTCTGGATGTATAAAATGCTGTCAAACGGAGATATTGCGCTGGGTGTGTTCAACTTTTCCGATAAAAAGCGCGGCATGGCGCTTCAGCTGTTTGATTTGGGTCTGCCTGAGACCACGGGCAAGTGCCTGCGTGCTTACGACTGCGTAAACGGCGAGGATTTCGGTATCCTGCCGCAGAGTGTATACGTTCAGGTAGAGGCACACGACTGTAAAATCTTCCGCTGCAAGATAGAGGATATAAAATAAGCATCATGGCAAACGAGAGCACCTGCTTTAAATGCGGTAAGCCCTTGGAGTCGGACGCTATACCCATTTATAAAAAAATGATAAACCGCGGCGCCGAAGAATTTATGTGCATCGGCTGTCTGGCGGATTATGTTCAGATGCCGCGTTCGGCGATAGAAAGTCTTATTGACTACTATACCGAGAGTGGAACCTGTGCTTTATTTTGATGTTATTATCAAGCAGGCTTATCTTATCCTATTAAAGCGCAAAAGTTTACCGAGAGCTTTTGCGCTTTTTTTATTTCAGTATTTGAAAGGAGAAATCGCAATGAAAAGGACAGCGGTGATAGCTGCGTCATAGAGTATAATCTTAATATTAACGGCAATAGTTTGCATAGTTTCATTTACCGGTAAGGCCGATTCGGACAAGTATGTGCCTGCAGGAACAGGGGTTTTGGACGATGTTGAAAAGACAAAAACGCTGGAGCTTTTGGGTGCGGATAAGAAAAATCAAAGCAACGGAATGCTGATAGACGGCGCAAAATTAACATACAAAGAGTCTATTACCTATTCATCTGACATCATCTAAGACGGAAATTTATGAATTCCCGTCTTATTTTAATTATAGCAATGGACGAGGAACGGAAATCTTATATTTTCCGTGTCCTTTATTGACATTAATATATAAAAACTATATAATTACTCTATATAAATATCGTTGAAAGAGGAAACTATAAATGATTGACAAGAAGAAGGCGCTTGAAACGGCGCTCGCACAGATTGAAAAGCAGTACGGCGAGGGTACCGTGATGAAGCTGGGCGACAACGCCAAGATGAAGGTGGACGCTATTCCGACCGGGTCTCTTGCGCTGGATGCGGCGCTCGGAATCGGCGGTGTGCCGAAAGGACGAATCGTTGAAATTTACGGCCCGGAGTCATCAGGTAAGACGACAGTTGCCCTGCACATAATAGCTCAGGCTCAAAAGCTCGGAGGCGAGGTCGCATTTATCGATGCGGAGCACGCGCTTGACCCTGTTTATGCTTCGGCTTTGGGAGTCGATGTTGACAATGTGCTTGTGTCTCAGCCGGACACGGGCGAGCAGGCGCTTGAAATAACCGAGGCGCTTGTGCGCTCCAATGCCATTGATGTGGTGGTGGTGGACTCGGTTGCGGCGCTTGTCCCCAAGACCGAGATAGAGGGAGACATGGGTGCGTCTCATGTCGGACTTCAGGCAAGGCTTATGTCTCAGGCGCTTCGTAAGCTTGCCGGCGTTATTGCAAAGAGCAACTGCGTTGCAATTTTTATTAATCAGCTGCGCGATAAGGTCGGCGTTATTTACGGTAACCCGGAAACGACAACGGGCGGTCGCGCACTTAAATTTTATGCCTCTGTAAGAATGGATATCCGCAAGGGTGAGGCTATTAAAAACGGCACCGAAATAATAGGTAATAATGTTAAATGTAAGATTGTTAAAAATAAGGTTGCGCCGCCGTTTAAGGTTGCAAGCTTTGAAATTTTGTACGGTGAGGGAATTTCACGTTATGGTGAGCTTGTTGATTTGGGCGCTCAGTTCGATATAATTAAAAAGAGCGGCACATGGTTTTCCTACGGTGAAAATCGCATCGGACAGGGTAAGGAAAACGCAAAGCAGTTTTTGCGCGATAATCCCGATATTGCCGATGAGGTGGAACGCCGCATTCGTGAAAAGCTTGCGGGTGAGTCGCAGGCTTCAGAGGAAACTACGAAAAAGCCTGCCGATAAAAATGCGGCTGCCAAAACAGCAGCGTCAAAGCCGGTTTCCGATATAGATGTAAGTGCAGATGACTTTGAGTAAAATAACTGCCTTGATTCAGCCGCCCGATAAGAAGGGCAGGGTCGATGTGTATGCCGACGGTGAGTATATCATGTCGGTAAGTGAGGACGCGGCGCTTGAAGCAAAGCTGCGCGTCGGTATGGAGCTGAATGAAAAAGCGCTGTTACAGGTTGAGCATTCCATAGCTCTGTCACGGGCAAAAAACAAAGCGTATAACTATTTAAGTTACGGCGACATGAGTGAGCAAAAGCTTTTTCAAAAGCTGTGCCGCTGTGGGTTTGATGATGGTATCGCCGCAGAATGCGTCGGTAAAATGCGGGATATGGGTTTTGTGAATGATGTGCGTTATGCCGAGGCGCTTGCGGACAGTCTTGCAAATTATAAATTGTACGGTCCGCGACGGATTATGCAGGAATTGCGGCAGCGCGGGATTGATTTTGAAACGGCGCAGTCGGCGCTTGACGGATTAAAAACGGATTTTTCCGAAAGCATAAAAGCGCTTGCCCGCGGAAAGCTAAGGCGGGATATGTCCAGCCCGCGAGAGATCCAAAGGCTGATTGCGGCGCTGATACGGTACGGGCATGACTATGAAATGATAAAATCGTCCCTGTCTGAAATGACGGACGAGGAGGAAATATATGAGTGACAAGACGGCTGTCAGCTTTATATCGCTGGGCTGTGCAAAAAACCAGATAAATACCGAAATAATGATAGCAGCCGTTAAAAATGCGGGATTTGATATAACGGGCGAGCCGGAGAAATCAAAGGTTTGTGTTATTAATACCTGCGGATTTATAGAGGATGCAAAAAAAGAGGCGCTGGAGATATTTTTTGAAGTTGCAGCCCTTAAAAAAGAGAAAAAAATCGATAAAATTATTGTCTGCGGTTGTCTTGCCCAGCGTTATGAGCAAGAGATAGCGGACGAGCTTTTTGAGGCGGACGGTTTTGTGGGAGTCGGCAGCTTTCAGCGCATTGTCGAAGCTGTGGAAAAAGTGCTTTCGGACGAGCGCGTAATGTTTTTTGACGATCTTTCGAATATTCAGCTTGAGGGTGAGCGTTTTGTAATAAGTCCGCCCTTTTCTACATATCTTAAAATAGCTGACGGCTGTTCCAACAGGTGCAGCTATTGCGCCATTCCGCTTATCCGCGGTCCGTTTCATTCAAGACCGATGGAAAATATACTTGCTGAGGCGAAAACGCTGGCTCAAAACGGCACAAAGGAACTTATCGTTATTGCTCAGGATACATCAAATTATGGCAAAGATATCTACGGCAAGCGTGTTTTGCCGCAGCTTCTAAATGAGCTGTGCGGGATTGACGGCATCGAATGGATAAGGATAATGTATCTCTATCCGGATAAAATAACCGATGAGCTGATAGACGTGATAAAATCGCAGGATAAGATTGTGAAATATATCGAAATGCCGATACAGCACGCGTCAAAAGATGTGCTATCGGCGATGAACCGTCCGGGAGACAGTGAACTTCTTCTTTCGCTTGTGCAAAAGCTTCGCCGGGAAATTCCTGGGGTTATTCTTCGTACCACTGTTATGGTCGGTTTTCCCGGGGAAACGGATGCGGACTTTGAAAAGCTCTGTGTATTTTTAAAGAGTGCGCGATTTGACAGACTCGGTGTGTTTGCATTTTCATCGGAGACGGGAACGCCTGCCGCCGATATGGAGCATGAAGTGCCCGACGATGTTAAGAAAGAGCGCGCGGAAGCCGTGGAGCTTTTGCAGTCTCAGATTGTTTTTGAAAAATCAGAAGCGCTTGTCGGGAGGACGCTTGAGGTTATATGCGAGGGCTTTGATCGTTTTGCAGAATGTTATTTCGGCAGAAGCTATATGGAGGCGCCGGATATAGACGGAAAAATATTTTTCAGCAGTGAAAATATCATATGCTCGGGAGATATTGTGCGCGTGCGCATTACCGAGTGTATGGATTTTGAATTAATCGGGGAGATAGTAAAGTGAATACACCTAATAAGTTGACAGTTGCCAGAATAATCGCAACGCCGTTTTTTATGGCTGCTATGCTCATTGAATTTGATCATCACTTTTTGGTGGCGCTTATTCTTTTTGCCGCAGCGTCTGTTACGGACCTTATTGACGGTAAAATGGCGCGCAAGCATAATCTGATTACGGATTTCGGAAAGTTTCTTGACCCGCTTGCAGATAAAATGCTGACAACCGCGGCATTTTTAGGCTTTATAGAACTCCAAATCGGTCACGGTATCACGTGGATTGCATTTATTGTGCTGCTGCGTGAGTTTCTTATTACGTCCCTGCGTCTTATTTCCTCCGGAAAAGGAAAGGTTATCGCCGCAAACATGTGGGGTAAGTGTAAGACGGTAAGCCAGATGTTTGCCATTGTTTTTGTGCTGGCTGCACAGTATATTATGAGTGTGACCGAAACGTCGGCACAGCTTGAGACAGTCTATTCGGTTGCCACGGATATTGTTTTGTGGGTCAGTGCGGTTCTGACTGTAATAAGCGGACTTGTTTATGTTAAACAGAACAAGGACTTTATAGACCCTACTAAATAATTCGGGGGAAATATGTTCAGTAAATACAGATATGAAATAGATTTTATCAAACAGCGCGACCCTGCTGCAAGAAGTGATATAGAGATTTTTTTGCTGTATAAAGGGTTTCGTGCTCTGCGCTATTATCGTCGCGCGCATAAGCTGTATAATAAGGGTAAGTTCTTTCGTGCAAGAATGATAAGCGAGCGGGCAAAGTTTAAAACGGGGATTGAAATTCATCCTGGGGCAAAAATCGGAAAAGGCTTTTTCATAGATCACGGTTCTGGCGTCGTAATAGGCGAGACTACCGAAATCGGCGATAACTGTGTTATATATCAGGGTGTGACGTTGGGCGGCACCGGCAAGGAGACCGGCAAGCGCCACCCGACGCTCGGCAGCAATGTTATGGTCGGAGCCGGCGCTAAGGTTTTGGGGCCTGTAAAAATCGGCAACAATGTGAAAATTGCGGCGGGTGCCGTTGTGAGCGATATACCCGACGATTCCACTGCGGTCGGCGTTCCGGCAAGGATTGTGCGTATCGGCGGCAAGCCGGTATGTGAGTTGGATCAGGTACATATTCCCGACCCTGTGGCACAGGAGCTTTGCCGGTTGGATTCGCGTATACGCAAGCTTGAAAAACAACTTGAGGAGAAAAGTAAATGAAGCTCTATAATACATTAACCCGCAAAAAAGAGGAATTTCATGAGATAAAACCCGGTACGGTTACGATTTATGCATGCGGACCGACTGTTTATGACTATTTTCATATCGGTAATGCACGCCCGTTTATAACCTTTGACGTGCTGCGCAGGTACTTTGAGTTTTGCGGTAAAAAGGTGAGGTTTGTACAGAATTTTACGGACATTGACGATAAAATGATAAAGCGCGCCAACGCCGACGGGATAACCGTCAAGGAGCTGGGCGATCGTTTTATTGAGGAGTATTATAAGGACGCGGGAGAGCTCGGCGTCGGTCGTGCAACGGTGCACCCGCGCGCCACCGAATGTGTCGGCGATATTATAAAAATTGTACAGACACTTGTGGACAAGGGTATGGCATATGAAAAAAACGGTGACGTTTTTTACAGGACAGCAAAGTTTGACGGCTACGGCAAGCTGTCTCATTATCCTATTGAGCAGCTGGAGAGCGGCGCACGTATTGAGATAAACGACAGTAAGGAAGACCCGCTGGATTTTGTTATCTGGAAGGCTGCAAAGCCGGGCGAGCCGTCGTGGGACTCACCCTGGGGCAAGGGCAGACCCGGCTGGCATATCGAATGCTCGGCAATGGCCAATAAATATCTTGGAAAGACAATCGACATTCACTGCGGCGGCGTGGATCTCATTTTTCCGCATCATGAAAACGAGATTGCCCAGTCGGAGGCGGCAAACGATTGTGAATTTGCACATTTTTGGCTGCATAACGGACACATCAACGTTGACAGCAAAAAAATGAGCAAGTCGCTGGGCAACTTTTTTACCGTGCGCGACGCGGCGCAGGTCTACGGCTATGAGACGATTCGCTTTTTTATGCTGTCCAGCCATTACAGAAGCCCGATAAATTACAGCGCCGATGTGCTGATTTCTGCCAAGGCGGGACTGGAGCGGCTGTATACGACAAAAAATAATCTTGAATTTTCAATAAAGAGCGCAAAGATGCAGGAAATGACCGACGCTGAAAAAACGGCTCTTGTAGAATACGACGTATTCAGAACTAAATTCTGCGAGAAAATGGACGATGATTTGAATACGGCGGACGCTATTTCGGTGTTGTTCGATTTTGCGCGAAAAATCAACAGCGAGAGTGTAAGCTCCGCGCGGTTCGGTCAGGCGCTGCTTGACAAATTTATGGAGCTATGCGGTGTTTTGAATATTCTTGCAAATGATATGCCTAATGAAATCCCCGCCGAGGTACAGGCGCTTGTAGATGAGCGCACGAATGCCCGTCGTGAGCGTAATTTTGTCAGGGCGGATGAAATCCGTGACGAGCTTGCAAAAATGGGTGTTATTTTGGAGGATACCAAGGACGGAGTCAAGGTTTTGATGAAAAAATAACAGAAAATCGTTATTACAGTATATATGCAAAGTTTCGGCTGCTGCTCTTTAGCAGCAGCCGGTTTTAATTCTGAGGTAAAACCAATGCGAAGAAAAGACAGGGAAGTTGCGGATTTTAACACAATGCTTGAAATAATGAAAAGGTGCGACTGCTGCCGTTTGGGTCTTTTTGACAACGGCAGCGTCTACATAGTTCCGTTAAGCTTTGGAATTCATGAGCGGGGCGGACAAATCCGTCTGTATTTTCACTGCGCCAAAGAGGGCAGGAAAATTGACCTCATTAAATCAAACAGATGCGTCGGCTTTGAAATGGACACAGACCACTTACTTGTAAAAAACAAGGTGTCATGCGAATGTACCTTTAAATACAGCAGCATTATCGGCAAAGGAAATGCTGCTATGGTTGAAGACAGTGAAGAAAAAGTATTCGGCCTTCAAAGTATAATGGAGCATTACGGTGATACAAGCCTGCGTGACTTTTCGCCGGCAGCTCTTGAGCATGTCGCAGTAATCAGAATGAATATTATCGATTTGACATGTAAGCAGCATGTATAAGACGGGCTTTTAACATAAAAACGGAGATAATTAAAGTATGTTTCATGTAGATGATTTTGACGTTGCGGTTATCGGCGCAGGTCACGCCGGCATTGAGGCGGGGCTGGCTGCGGCACGGCTCGGCTGTAAAACCGCAGTATTCACTATAAATCTGGACTCTGTCGGCAACATGCCGTGTAATCCTTCCATCGGGGGTACGGCAAAGGGACATCTTGTATGCGAGATAGACGCACTTGGAGGTGAGATGGGGCGCGCGGCTGACGCCACCTTTTTGCAGAGCCGGATGCTTAACCTCGGCAAAGGCCCGGCTGTTCACTCGCTTAGAGTTCAGTCTGACCGTCGCGCATATTCGCAGTATATGAAAAATGTGCTGGAAAGTACTGAAAATTTGTCTCTTATACAGGCGGAAATAACGGAGATTCAGACGCAAAACGGCTCGGTTAGCGGGGTCGTAACACATTTAGACGCTCAGTACGGCGCAAAGGCTGTTATTATAGCCAGCGGCACCTATCTTGCCGGTCGGGTCATCATCGGGGACAAGTCCTATGAAAGCGGTCCTGACGGCATGTTCGCCGCAACCCGCCTGTCGCAGTGTCTTGAAAAACTCGGAGTACCGCTGCGCCGCTTTAAAACCGGCACTCCTGCGCGTGTCAACCGCCGTTCAATAAATTTTGACGGACTGGAGGAGCAAAAAGGCGATGATGTGATAGTCCCTTTTTCCTTTGAAAATGAGAACATCGGCGAAAACAAGGTGGTCTGTCACCTTACATATACAAATGAAAATACCCATAATGTCATTCGTAAAAATATCGGTCTTTCGCCTCTTTACAGCGGAATGATAAAGGGCGTCGGACCCCGATATTGTCCGAGCATTGAGGATAAGGTGATGCGTTTTGCGGATAAAGCCGCGCATCAGCTTTTTATAGAACCGTGCGGTCTTAATACTCAGGAGATGTATATTCAGGGTCTGTCCTCGTCTCTTCCGGAGTTTGTGCAGCGGGAGTTTATAAAGACAATAAAAGGCTTGGAAAATGCACAGATAATGCGCGTGGCTTATGCTATCGAGTATGACTGCGTTGACCCGCTTGCGCTTTTTCCGACGCTGGAGTTCAAAACAATAGGCGGGCTGTACGGCGCGGGTCAATTTAACGGCTCGTCGGGGTACGAGGAGGCGGCGGCGCAGGGTCTTGTAGCCGGTATAAACGCCGCGCTCAAAATATTCGGGAAACCTCCGTTTGTGCTTGACCGTGCAAGCTCGTATATCGGCACTCTGATTGACGATCTGACAACCAAGGGTACGCCCGAGCCATATCGAATGATGACCTCGCGCAGTGAGTATCGTTTGATTTTGCGCCAGGATAACGCCGATTTACGCTTGACCGAAAGGGGTCATGAGATAGGGCTTATAAGTGACAGTCGATACTCCCGCTTTATTGAAAAGCGCTGTATGATAGAAAAAGAGCTTGCTCGGCTGAAAAGCGTTACTGCAACTCCCAAAAACAATGAGCTTCAGCAGATGCTGGAACTGCGGGGAACGCCGCGCCTTGTGAGCGGGGCAAAGCTTTGCGATTTGCTGGCACGGCCGCAGATAAGCTATGTCGACCTTGCCTGTGCCGACCCTGACCGTCCCACCTTGCCAAGGCGTGTTACGGAGCAGGTGGAAATTTCAATAAAATACAAGGGATATATTGAAAAACAGCTTGCAGCTGCACGCGAGTTTTCCCGCATGGAAAACAAACTGCTGCCGCAGGATATTGATTATACAGCAATAAAAGGTCTGCGTATCGAGGCACAGCAGAAGCTGCAGACAATGCGTCCGCGAAGTCTTGGTGCCGCAGGGCGTATTTCGGGTGTAAGTCCTGCTGATATAACCGTTTTAATGATATATCTTGAGCAGACGGAGCGTGAAAATCGTGAAAAATGAAATAGACAGTTTAATGTTATTGCTAAATTCAAACGGAATTGTATATGACCGGGATTTCAGAGAAAAGTTGCTTGAATTTACTGACTTTTTTCTGACAACATCAAAAACACTCAATCTTACGGCAATAAAGGAGCCGCATGAGGTAATGATAAAGCATTATTTTGACTCGCTTTATCCTCTTAAATTCGGGTACATAGGTCAGAGCTCACGTGTTATTGACATCGGCTGCGGCGGAGGTTTTCCGTCACTGCCGATTAAACTTGCACGCCCCGGTCTGAATATGATTCAGCTTGACTCTCTCAAAAAACGTCTTGTCTTTCTTGATAATGCTCATTCAATGCTCGGTCTTGAAAATATAGCTACTCTTCATGCCCGTGCCGAGGAGGCGGGACGGATGACGCAGCTTCGCGACAGCTTTGACGTTGCGGTTTCCCGCGCGGTTGCCTCATTGAATTTGCTTTGTGAGTACTGTATGCCATTTGTTAAGCCGGGCGGCGTATTTTTGGCGTATAAGGGTCTGCCGGATAAAGATGAAATCGATGCCGCCATGCCTGCAATTTCCAAATTATCAGGTGAACTTGAGGATGTTTTGCAGTATGAACTTCCGGAAAATATGGGTACGCGAACGCTTGTCGTTATCAGGAAAATCAAGCCTACACATCCCATGTATCCGCGTTCCACAAAAACAATGTCGAAAAACCCGATTATTTAGCGAGCGAAATATATTGACAAAAATGTAAATAAATGGTATTATTTTATCAAAGCGAAGGACAAGCATATGTCCTGTCGGAAGCGAGGATAGAATAATGCCGTTTTTATTTTCAAAGACAGAAAATAAACAGGTGACGGAGCTGGATATTGATTTGATAGTGCCGTCAAAATATCAGCCGCGCAAAGTTTCGGATGCGGCGCTGTCCGAGCTTTCCGCGTCGATTAAGGAGCATGGGGTTTTGCAGCCTGTGCTTGCAGTGAAAAGCGACGATGGATACAGCCTTGTTGCGGGTGAGCGCAGACTGCGCGCTTCAAAGCTTGCGGGTATCAAAAAAATTCCCGCAATAATTTTAGAGCGTGACAGCCGGGAATGTGCCGAGATATCGCTTATTGAAAATATTCAGCGTGAGCAGCTTTCGTTTTTTGAAGAGGCTGCCGGCTACGAACGGCTGATAAATGAATTCGGTTTTACTCAGTCGCAGATTGCGCAGCGGCTTGGAAAAAAGCAGTCAACCGTTTCAAATAAGCTGAGACTGTTAAAGCTTCCGCCGACCGCGCAGGTTATGATTATGGCTAACAATCTTACAGAGCGCCATGCACGCGAGCTGCTCAGACTGAGAGATAAGCAGCAGCTGTTCTGCGCGCTTGATCATATCATAGTGAAAAAACTCAATGTTTCTCAGACCGAGCAGTACATAGAAGAACTGCAAAAAGGAGCACCACAGAGACCGCAGAGGGTGTGTAAAGTCGGAGATATGCGTATATTTGTTAATACCATCAATAAGGCGGTCAACCTGATTAAAAAGTCGGGTATCAAGCCCCAAACCGAGCTATTAGATCGGGAAGGGTTTGTTGAATATATAATCAAGATACCCAAAACATCCTAATCCCCTTATTATTTTTTCTTGTTCCCCCAAGCAAGGAAGTAAAAAAAGACGGTTAATCCGTCTTTTTTTATTTGTTTTTTTAGATAAAAATTATCGTTTATAAAATATTTTTAACTAAAATCTGTAAAATATTGATTTTTATGTAATTTTGTGTTAAAATTTATATGCTACACAAAACTTTATACGGTTACGTCACATGTGTGTCTATGAATTTGGTAAAAATGCATGCTCTCTTTGGACATACCATGTGATGTACCGATGTTTTGTGCAGCAGCATAGAGCGTGTGTTTTTCATGCGCAGCCATTGGCTGCGCATTTTTTAAATTAAAGGATATTTCCACGTATTATTTGCACTTAGAGATACACTTATCTTGACAAAAAGTTAATAGCATTTTGAGCATATATTTTTTGTAAAATCGAATTGTCGGCGGCTATCGGATTAATTTGAATACCGTCAATCAAGCAGGGAGAGCTGTTTTCTAAAAACGCTGTTATCACGCGCACTTTTTTATCGTTGTATTCGCGTGCGAATCCGAAAAGTCCGTTGTCGGCATCAGTACCGTATATCAGCCTGTCCTGATACTTTCTGAAAAATTCCTGAGCATCTTTATTATCTGAGAGCTGAGAGTATATAATAAGTGCCGGCGTGATATCAAAATACATGTTTGGGCAGTTTTCAAGGAGTCTTGAAGCAATGTCAAGTCTGTTGGCGTAAAAGCCCATGTGAGCTGCAGCTATTCTGAGATTGGGATATTTGCAGAGTATTTTTTCAAATACCTGATAAAAATATTTCTGCCTCGGCATACTTTCATCATAGTACCATCCCATTTTTTTTTGCGCGTTCGTCTGCGCGGGAAATATCCCAGTTTTGTTCGGGGTCGCAGTTATGAAGCATAATCGGTATTTGCTCTTTTTGTGCATACTCAAAAAAGCGGTCAAACCGCTCACAGTCAAGTCCGTAACCGTAATATCTGTAAACGGACGGTTTTCCCTCTAAAATTTTAATTCCGTCAAAGCCCGATAACATATATTCCCGCGTCTGACTGATAAAATCACGTTTGTGGTCAAGTGCTGCAAATGCAAATGAACCGGGCATCAGTTGTTTAAGCTTAAGCGCTCGGTCGTTGCAGCCCGGGTCGTCTCCATAACTGCTTCCGGCAATAATCGACATAATCCCGACTCCGCAGTACCCGAAGCGTTTGCACATATCGTTAAAGTATTTTACCGTGTCGTCTATCGGTATCCGGTTATTGATGTGAACGTGAAAATCTATTTTTTTCATGCTTTTACCTCACTGATTATGTCGTTTTCTGTATTCAAGAGGGGTTTTGCCTGTTTCCTCACGAAACAGCTTGCAAAAGTAGCTTGTGCTGTCAAAGCCGCACATTCGACCGACCTCCTGTGCGCGAAGAGGAACTTGATTTAATAGCTGTTTTGCTTTGGCAATGCGTATTTTTTTAAGCTGATCCATTACGGAGCATCCGCAGTTCTTTTTGTAGTAATGGCACAGTGCGTATTTACTCATACCGACATAGTCCGAGATTTCCTCAAGAGTTATCGCACGGCTGTAATTTTTCTCAAGATATTTTCTGATTACCGTTTCCTTTGTCGGTGCAGGTTCAAAATTTTCCGTCAGCCATTCGGCAATGAGTGAGTAGCCCGCAGCGGAGCGAGATAAAACCGTGCTGTCGGACATACAAAGGGTGTACAGTTCGTTTACTTGGGAGCGAAAAAGCGGCGTGGTCGTAAATCTGAAATGGGCGGGCAGCGAATAGTATTCAAGCAGGCTGTCACTGCACATAAATGCAAGCCATGCCGTGTGGAATTCATCGCCGTTTGCACGGTAGCTGTGCGCTGTGTTTTTTCGGGAGAAAAATCCTTCGCCTGCGTTCAGCGTAAACGTCTCATCGCCTGCCGTAAAGACCCCGCTGCCTTTTTCTACCCATAGTATTTGGTGAGCCTCATATCCGAAAGGGCGTTTTGTGGCGGGCTGCTTTATTGCATGACCTACTGTATAAAGAATAAACGGCAGCGGACACGGTTCGATGCCTAAATACTTTTTGTCAGTCTCCAAGAACATTTCAAGATTGTTATGTTTTTTCATAAAATCGCCGCCAGATTGATGTTTTATTTTTACTCATTATATATCATTATTTTTTACTTGTAAAGAAAAAGCCCGAGGAATATTCCTCGGACTTTTGTAAATATTTCGGTCTATTTCTGTATGATTTTATCCTTACCGCCCATATACGGTCGGAGTGCCCGCGGTATACGCACCGAGTAATTTTTTCCGTCAAACTCAAGATTATTTTCCAGAAAAGCAATCAGCATTCTGGGAGGTGCGACGACGGTGTTGTTGAGTGTGTGTGCAAGGTATTTCTCTCCGTTTTCTCCCTTGATCTTGATGCCCAGGCGCCTTGCCTGCGCATCGCCGAGGTTGGAACAGGAGCAGACTTCAAAATATTTACCCTGCTTCGGTGACCAGGCTTCGACATCGTATGATTTTACCTTGAGGTCGGCAAGGTCTCCGGAGCAGCACTCAAGTGTGCGCACCGGTATATCGAGCGAGCGGAAAAGCTCAACGCTGTAGCTCCACATCTTATTGAACCATTCCATGCTGTCCTGCGGTTTGCATACAACGATCATCTCCTGCTTCTCAAACTGGTGGATGCGGTAGATGCCGCGCTCTTCAATTCCATGCGCGCCCTTTTCTTTTCTGAAACAGGGCGAGTAGCTTGTAAGTGTGATAGGCAGCTCGCTTTCTGCCGTCATTGTATTGATAAATTTTCCTATCATCGAGTGCTCGCTTGTACCGATAAGATACAGGTCTTCGCCTTCGATTTTATACATCATTGCGTCCATCTCCGAAAAGCTCATGACTCCCGTGACGACATTGGAGCGAATCATAAACGGCGGCACGCAATAGGTAAAGCCCTTTTCAATCATAAAATCGCGCGCATAAGCAAGAACTGCACTGTGCAATCTTGCAATGTCGCCCATGAGATAGTAAAATCCCTCTCCAGCGACTCTGCCGGCGGATTCTTTGTCAATTCCGTTAAAAAGAGCCATTATATCAGTGTGATACGGAATTTCAAAATCTGCCTTTGTCTGTTCGCCGAATTGCTGCACTTCAACGTTTTCACTGTCGTCACGTCCTATCGGTACGGACGGATCGATGATATTGGGCAGCGTCATCATGATTTCTTTAACCTTCGCGCTCAGCTGAGCCTCTTTTTTTTCTGCATCTGCCAGTTTTTCGGACTGTTCAGTCACAAGCTTTTTCATTTCCAGCGCTTCTTCTGTTTTTCCCTGACCCATAAGCGCACCGATTTGCTTTGAAATTTTGTTGCGGTTTGCACGCAGATTGTCTGCATTCTGCTTGTTTTTGCGATTTTGCTCATCGAGCGCTAAAACCTCATCGACAAGCGGCAGCTTGGAATCCTGAAATTTGTTTTTTATGTTCTGCTTAACAATTTCGGGATTTTCTCTTACAAATTTTAAATCCAGCATTTTTATTTCCTCCTGAAAAAATTTAAAAAACAAAAAATCCCCTTCGACCAATGGGACGAAGAGGATTTCCGTGTTGCCACCCAAATTGCGGGATACCCGCCGCTCATATACGCTGTAAGGGGCGTGCCCCGCGGCAGAATACCGCCGGCTCCGAAAGCGGAAACAAGCTGTCCCCTATCTCCGGTTTTCACCGTCCACCGGCTCTCTTTGCACAAAAAACAGCTTTTTCTTTCATCATAGCCACTTGTATTATATACCATAATATCTAAACTTTCAATATTCTTTGCAATAAAAATCAAATTGTTTTATAGCAATAAAGAATTTTAGCAGTTTTTTTATCTTTTTTTACGTATTATCAGTTTACGTATTATGTCCGCAGGTATAACACCGGCACTAAGTGCAAGTATTTCCGGAAGCATACCAAGCGGTATTCCCGACGTGCGGAACATGCTTCCTCCGAAATAAATAAGCCAGAGCTGAACCGCGATTATCAGCATGAATATGAAAACATATGCACGGTTTCGAGCAAGATTTGCAAAAATCCTGACTCCGTCGCTGCGTGCTGAAAAGCTGGCAAATATTCCGCTGAATATAAACAGGGCGAAAAATGCGGTCATAAATCTTAAATTATCTGTATAAAATCCAAATCGTTGTCTGAAGTATCCGCTTGCCAAAAACAAAACGCACAACAGCAGACTGTAAGCTCCCATAGTGATTATCTGTCCTGCCATTTTCCCGTTTAATACGTGCTCACTGCGGCTTATCGGTTTTTCCTCCATATACCGTGCAAGCGGCGGCTCTCCCGCATATGCAAGCCCTGCAAGGGTATCCATTATAATGTTAATCCACAGCATCTGCATAACGGTGACCGGCGTGTCAACTCCGATAAACGGTCCGATTATAGATATGCCGACTGCGCAAAGATTCATTGTCAGCTGAAATACTATAAATTTGCGTATGCTCTTAAAAATTGTTCTGCCGTAAAGTATTGCTTTGGAAATTGAGGTAAAGTTGTCGTCAAGTATTACAATGTCGCCTGCCTGTTTTGCAACCTCCGTGCCGCTGCCCATGGCAAAGCCGACGTCGGCGCGTTTGAGTGCCGGCGCGTCGTTTATGCCGTCTCCCGTCATGCCGCATACAAGTCCTGCACTTTGGGATACTCTTGCAAGCCTGCTTTTGTCTGCGGGCAGAGCACGGGAAACAACCTTCAGCCGCGGCAGTAATTTTGCAAGCTCGCTGTCAGACAGGAGCGCCATTTCGCTGCTTGTGAGCGTCACGGCGTCAGGTGTCAGTATTCCGCAGGAGTCTGCCACTGCTTTCGCGGTGTCCGCATTGTCACCCGTGACCATACAGACGTAAATTCCTGCATTCTGTACGGTTTTAACGGAGAATCTGGCATCACGCCGAACGCTGTCCTTAATTGCCAGTATTCCGATAATATTGTAATGCTCCATATCCGTGCTTTTGGCAAGCGCTATTACACGCACACCCTCACCGACCAGCTCGTGCCAGCACTCTCTCAGCGCGTCGCTGACATACGCCGCTTTGGCAAACAGTACTTCCGGAGCTCCTTTTATGTACCATGTTCCGGCATGCTTTATTGCAGCGTATTTTTTTGTGCTGTCAAACGGGATTTTTTTGGATACGGTTACACTGTCATAAGCCCTGTCGTATACAAAGCTCAGCACCGCGCGGTCGGTCGCATTTCCGCCTACCGGCTTGCTGCCTATCATTGTGCTGTCGCTGCCAAGCTGGCAGCAGCACAAAATATCCTCCCGTTCGGCGGACGGTATTTCGCGGAAAAAGCGCCCGTTTGAGTCGTAAAACCCGGTTACAGAGAGATGACCGCTTGTGAGCGTTCCTGTTTTATCGCAAAACAGTATATTAAGGCTGCCGCTTGCTTCAATTCCCATAAGCCGCCGTACAAGTACATGGTCACGCTTCAGTCTTCTCATATTTGCGGACAGCACGACGGTTATCATCATAGGCAGACCCTCGGGTATGGCAACGACCATTACTGTTATTGCGAGCGTTACTGCGTGCAGTACGTTTGAAATCATGACGGACGGTGTCAGAATTTCCGTTCGTATATTTGCAAGATTGAACATATTGTCCAAAACCAAAAGGTTAAAAAGGTCGGCAAGGAATACAAGAACAGCCGCTCCGTAGCCTATTTTGCTCAGAACTCCTGCAAGCGTGCTAAGCTTTTGAGTCAGCGGACTTTTTATTCCGTCGCTTTGTATTTCGGTGGCGACATTTCCGTAAAATGTTCGGTCGCCTGTACGCCCTACAGTCATTATGCACTCGCCGGACGTAATAACGCTGCCGCGGAAAATCTGACTTTTGGATGACAGCTCCCACTGCCCGCCCGCTTTTCCGGGACTTTTTTGTACCTCGGCGCTTTCTCCGTTGAGCGCCGACTGGTCGGTAAATATATTCCCTTGCATAATTACGCCGTCCGCAGGCACGCGCTCGCCTGCGCTGAGATATACGGTATCGCCGACAACAAGCTCGCTTACAGGCAGTGTTATAAGCTTTTTATCCCGCATTACGCGGCACTCTGCCTCCGATGATTGCTGTTCTAACTTTAAAAAGGCGCTTTCACTTCCGTATTCGGACAGCGTTGACACAAATGTAGCCAAAAACAGAGCGATTGCTATTCCGAGCGGTTCGTAAATATTGGCGTTTTTTATTGCAATAAGAATATTCAGTGCCAGCGCCGCAAGCAGAATTTTTATAATCGGGTCTCCGAATGCGGACAGATATTGTCTTAAAAAGGTCTTGCGCGGGCGGCGGGTAAAGCTGTTGTCGCCGTGCTGCCGTCTCAGCTGTTCGACATCACGAGAGCGTATTCCGTGAGGATTGTATTTAATATCGCATGGTAATATAAAAGACATGGCTTTAATTCTCCTTACAGAAAAATATATGCCATGTCTTTTGTTTTTATTTTATAAAATTATTGCAATATATTGTGTCAGCCGACGCTAAGCGCATCTAAAAGGTAAAGGCTGTACTGCAACCGCGGCTAAACCTCGATAAATTCGGACAGCGCAAAGCTGTAAATATATTTGTGTGCGGTTGTAATTCCGTTAAGTACCGAAAGTGCTTTTTCATACATTTTCAGCTGAACTTCATATCTGCGCACAAGCTCCGCGGCGTCTTTTACGCTGTCTGTTTTATAATCTACGATTACGGCCTTTCCGTTTTCTATGTACCAGCAGTCGATAACGCCCTGTATGATTATCGGCTCTTCACTGTCCGTATCAATAACCTTTCTTGCGGGAAGTGTAAATAAAAAACGCTGTTCTTTGTTGCAGGTTCCGAGTGTGTTGAGACGGCGCATGGTATCGCTTTGTAAAAACCTGAGTATTTTCTCCTTTTCAATAAGCTCTCCGTCGCGTTTTGAAATAAATTCGTTTTCCGTCAGACGTTTTGCTTCGCGCTCAAGCGAGCTCATATCCGTGATCGAGTCAAAATCGCAAAACTGTAAAAAGCGGTGCGTTGCGTTACCGCGGTCGGCACCTGTTATACCGTTTTGAAGAAAGCGCGGCTTCGGAACACTTATTTTAACTTCCGTGCCGGTAGTTTGTATATTCTTTATTTCCGATACCGACAGCTTTGACGGAATCCGTGTGCTTTTTTCAAAGGCATATTTGCGCGTTATCATTTCTTTTATGTATTCGGATGAAAATACGGCATCGTCATTTGTTTTTTCTGTGCTTTTCTGAATGTTTTCATCGCTTTGACCGCAAAGCACAGAAACTTCGGAATTAAACAGTCCGGCGTCGTCGCGTGGCTCTTGAGCCGCGCCCGCAAAGGCGGCAAACGGCGCGGCGTCGGCACATCCCATTACAGCATAAAGTATCCACGCAAAAAAGTTCTTTTTATCGCAGATATCGCAGTCGGACGGATTTCCGCCCGACTCGGCGGCGCGCAGTATTGTCTTTTCTGCGTCGGCGGCGTTCATGGCGGCACTGATAAACAGGTGGCTTTTTGCGCGTGTCAGAGCAACGTATAAAAGTCTTATATACTCGTAAATTTCATCTTCCTTCATTTTTTCCTTTATTGCCGCTCTGCAAAGGGTGCTGAAATCACGGTGTTTTATGCTGTCGCGCAGGTATGCGCCCGCTCCGAGATCGCTGTCGGCAAGAATGTCGCCGCTGATGTTTATTGTGATGTCATTTCCGGCGGTTACAAGAAATACAACGGGAAATTCCAGACCCTTTGAGCGGTGTATCGACAGCAAGTGTACACAGCTGTCCGACTTTCGCAGTCTTGCTGCCGGTATGGTCTGATCTTTTTCTATCAGCTTTAAGACGTAGTTTATGAATGAAAAGAGTCCGCGGTAGCGCAGACTTTCAAATTTTGCCGCAAAATCCAAAAGCAGCAAAAGGTTTGCCCGCGCTGCCTCGCCGTCGGGCTCGCTGAGTACACGCAGTAAAATCCCGCTTTGCTCATATATTATATTTAAAAGTCCGTAAACGTCGGTGACTGTGCTTTTTTGCCGTAAATTATTCAGCGTCTGAACAAAGTTTTTTGTTTTGTCATCGTTTTGGGCATAATTTTTTACCGCGTCAAAAAACGGCATATCTTTATTCCGGGCGCGTATTTTTCCCAGTTCGTTTACCGTAAAGCCGAAAAAGTCGGAATACATGAGTGTGATAAGCGGTATGTCGTTATATGGATTGTCTATGGTTTGGAGATATGCTAAAACGTCGCGCACGTGCAAAGTATCAAGGTACTTTTCGCTCGGATTGTTATTTATACACCCTATTCCCGCAGCCTCCAGCGTCTTTTCTATGACGGCACCGGTTGTTGCCGGAGCGCGCATCAGTATTGCAATATCTCCGTATGTTACGGTGCGCTGTATATTTTTATCCGTGTCATAGAATGACAGCGTACCCGTAATTTCTTTTATTTTACGTGCTATAAAGTCTGCTTCGCCCTCAAGCCGCGAAAGTGCGGTTTGCTTTTCCTGTCCGTTAGAAACTAAAAGAGACAGAGTAACGGACGCGGGTGCGTCCTTGTCGTACAATCCTCCGTTTGAGAGTCTGTGTCCGCTGCGGTAGTCGACGCCGCCGCGTTCTTTTGTCATAAGGGTATCAAAAATACGGTTGACAAAATTTAAAATTTTCGGATGAGAACGAAAGTTGTGTTCAAGGTTCAGCCTTGACGGGAATGTCAGCTCCGCGGCGCCTGCGGGAGGCAGTGCCGCATGCTCAAGTTTTTCTATAAACAACCGGGGAAAAGCATTCCTGAAGCGGTAAATGCTCTGCTTTACGTCGCCGACTGTAAAAATATTTTTTTCGTCTTTTGAAAGAGCGCGAAATAAATAGTCCTGTATTTTACTGCAATCCTGAAATTCATCTACTATTATCTCATCGTAAAACGAAGAAAGTTCTTTGGCAAGCTTTGTCTTTACAATACTTTTGCCGCTGTGGCTTTCAATCAAAAGCTCTAATGCGTATTTTTCCGCGTCGTTAAAGCTGACAAGCTTTAAACGCTTTCTCTGTTCTTTCAGCCTGTTTTCGAGCTCAAGGCAAAGCGTAAAAAACTGATTTATTATTAAAAGCTCGCTTTTTCTGTCACTTAGTACGTTACTTTCGTCTGCATAAAGAAAATCGTCGCAGAGCTTTAAAAACCGTTCCTTTTGGCGTCCCCGTTCTTCCTTGAGACTGTTCCATGCGGTTTCGTCGGTGCCCTTTTTGCGCGCAGGGTGATTTTTAAGCTTTATTTGGGCAGCTGCATGTGCACCGTTAAAATCAAGTTTCGTTACAGATTTCAATACGTGTTGTATGTCAGTGCGCTCGTTATCGTAAAATTCACAGAGCTTTTCAAAGCCGGCACTTTGTGCCCGAACAGTAAGCGCATCATATTGAGAAATAATATCGGACAGGGTTTTATGTATGTATTTGTATATAAACCTGTCGGGCAGCAGATCAAATACACTGTCCTTTTCGTGACACGCAAGCTTGATAAAATCCTCCGGATACGGCTCGTTTTGCAGAAATTCGCAACCGCTTTGCAATGCGTCGTACAGCGCGCTGTCATCTCTTCCACGACTGAAATAGTTTATAACGGCTTCTGCGCCTTCGTCGTTGTCCGCGCGATCATACAGATTTTCTATGAATTCGTCCGTAAGCTCCGAGCGCATAAGCTCCAGCCTTGTCTCCTCCGCTATGGAAAACTGCGGGTCAAGCCCTAACTTGTCAAAGTTTTGACGGATAAGGTCAAGGCATGCGGCGTGTATTGTGCATATTTTTGCGGCAGGCAGTAAAGAAAGCTGATGCCTGATATAGTCATTGTCGGGATTTTTTGCAAGCTTATCCCTGAGCGCGTTTGAAATTCTGCGCCGCATTTGTGCGGCCGCGGCGTTGGTATATGTGAGGATTAAAAGCCTGTCCGCATCGCATTGTTTTGATTTGTCGCAAAGCCGCTCGGTGACGCGTGCAACTAAAACCGCTGTTTTGCCTGAGCCTGCGGCGGCACTTACTGTAAGACTGTCTCCGGCAAGCTCTGCTGCGAGCTTTTGCGAGGGTGTAAACTGCATGACTATAAATCCTCCTCTCCCAAAAATCCGTCGGGCAGCGGCTGAAGCTTCCGCCTGCATTCGGGATTTTTGCTTATTTTGCAGATATCGCCGTAATCGCACCAGTCGCATGCACTGACGCCAATGTCGTCAATAGGGGATACGGAGACGTTGCCCGATATTACAGAAGCTCCAGTATCGTATATCTTCTGCTGCGTAAAGTCTATAAGCCGTGAAATGGCACTGTCGCTGACAAGTCTGTCTTTTTTTATTTTGCTGAGTGTTTTAATTCCGTCGCCCAGTCTTGTGGTCTCTGCCGCTTCGGCGCTGAAAATTCCGTCGCGTTTGTAGTACTGTTCCGTTTTTTCAAGGTACTGCTCACCGTCGATGCCGTTTTTATCGGAAAGCTTAATGTCGGGCACGCCTACTTTTAGATAGTACATGGCGGCGATTTTTATATCCGGGTATCTGCTTTTGACAGCTCCCGCATAGATGGGAAGCTGCATTGACAGTCCGTTATATATCTTTTTGAGAGAAAATTCCTGACCGCCGCTTTTATAATCGATTATTTTGGCAAATTGTCCGTTATTGCATTTTAGCATATCAACGCGGTCTATACTGCCGACAAGGGTAAGGGTACATCCACCGGGAAGCTTGGCGGGCGGCGCGTATCGGGATATATCGATTTCAAAATCAAAGGGCGTGTAATCAGAGCCGTGTATTTCCTTTACAACGCTGTTTGCCGCGCCGTCAAGCGCACCCTTTGCACGTAAAAAAAGCTTGTCCCAGCGTTTTGAACTGCCGGTACAGTCTTTAAGGACGCTGTTTTTGTAGTCGTCTGAAATCACATCTATATGAGAGCTTATATCTCCTTCAAGATCAAACTCTCCGGAAAGAAGCCGCTCCAGTCCGTGGTGTATAAAAGTGCCTATATTCGCCGGATTCATTTCTACCGTTTCGTTCTTTCTCACTCTGAGACCCCTGTCGATAAAAAATTTGAACGGACAGCTTATAAACTCCTCAATGCCCGAAAAGCTGAGCCGGAGATTCTTGGAATACAGCCCGTAGACAATGTCGACGCTTAATCTGTTGCTTTCGGTTCTTTTGACTTGCAGAATGCCTCCTGCCTTGTAAACCTCCTCCGTAAGGCGCGTGTTTTTAAGCTTTGCGGCAAGATCCGAGGCACCTGCAATGCTGACAAGGTGAAATTTCGGCGGCAGTGTCTCATAAAATATTTCCTTGATACCTGTCAGACGCTGTATATTTTCCAAAAACTCCGATTTTAAAAGCTCCTCGCCAGTTATTTCGAATGTGGAAAATGACAGAACAAGCTCGTGTGAGGCGGATGTCAGCGCACTGTAAAAGTCAAACTTTTCACGCGCGGCGCTCTGTACAAAATTCATGGATGTGGTTATACCGTATTTTGCGAAAAGTCGTTTGTCCGCGTCGGTAATAAGATTGTTGTCAGACGGTGTTTTTGGGATAAACCCGTCGTTCATACGGCAGATATATAGGCATTTTAAATTTTCCGTGCGCACTCTGCCCAGTCCGGAAAAAATGATTTCGTCGGTGCATGCCGGACGGGAGGAGACCGTGACGCTGCCGGAGCAGACGCTGAGTATATCGTAAAATTCATCCGGCGATATTTTCATATCGCCAAATATTTCGTTTATGCTGTCCAGCATCTGTATGAAAATTTCATATATACGCGTATATTCGTCGCTTAGATGCAGCTCGCCCGTGCTCTCAAAATACCGCGCGCGTGATATCAGCGCCTCCGATACGTTCAAATCGTCTAAGAGCCCGCATACGGCAAGCAGCATGTCCCTGCATCCGTGTGCTTTTTTCATGTCCTCGATAAAGCGGATAAGCGGAGCAGTCGCCTTGTCTTTTAGCTCGTTTATATGTAAAAGTTGTCTGCCTTCGTCGTCCCGTCTGCGAATATCGGACGAAATGCCGAAAGGGCTTTGTGTCCATTTTTCACGCAGCCAGCCT